>DSDE01000456.1 GCA_011049095.1 Fidelibacterota bacterium | reverse complement strand
GTAGATTATAGACAATGATAGGAATTGCTTTGCCTTTGACGACAATTTTGTCAAGGATTCGCACCTCTATGTATTCTTTCGCCAGTTTGTAGGTATTATCACCAATCATAATATAAGTGCCGTACTGTTTATTTGCGCTTTCAAAACGAGCAGCGGCATTAACGGCATCTCCCATCACGGTGTATTGAAATCGTTGATTGCTGCCCATATTTCCGGCGCTAACCAGGCCGGAATTGATGCCCATGCGTACGATGATCTCTACACCATGCTCAGCCTTGATCTCCTCCCTTAGCCTTTTTAGCTTTTCCTGCTGGTCTAAGGCAGCCCAGCATGCTTTCCAGGCATGGTCAGGGTCCTCTACCGGCACACCGAAATCACACATAATGGCATCACCCTCATATTTGTCCACATAGCCATCATAGCGCATCAGGATATCAGTCATTGGCGAGAGATATTTATTGAGCACTATGGCCAGCTCTTCTGCAGAGAGGCTTTCGCTGATGGTGGTGAAGCCCTGCACATCGCTGAAAAAGATGGATGACTCTCGTTTTTCACCGGTAAGCCGAAAAGCATCTGGGTGGTCTTCAAGGTATTTGAGGATTTTGGGTGACATATAGGTAGAAAACATTCCACGGATGCGCTTCTTTTCTCTCTGTTCGAGAATAAACTCATAAATTGTGTTCATTACCAAAGCCAGCACGACGGCAGCAACAGGAGGCAGCCATTCAATCCAGACGTTTTGTTTATTAAAAAGCCACATAGAGAAATAGCCATAGGCGCCCAGGAGAATTAGCGCAAATAAGCCACCGGCTATGGGTCCAAAAATAACAGATATGACCAGGGTTAGTATAATAAATCCGAGAACCACCAGATTTTCAATATAAAAATCGGGTTGAATGAGGTAATTGCCGTCCAGAAGGGTTTGCATGGCATGTGCGTGGGTTTCCACACCTGCCATAAGTCGTTGTGAACCCTGATAGTCAAAAAAGGGCGTAAATTTAAGATCAAAATGTTCTTCCAGCGCATCACCGATAAGAACAATCTTGTCTTTGAATGGAGAGCCATCTCCTGTTGGATTCAGAATTTCAAGCATCTCCGGCGGATAGATAGAGTTTTCTTTCCAAAGCTCCATATAGTCAGTATCTGCATCTCCACGAAGATCAGTTTCAGCATCATCCAGCACATCAGCTAACGGGAAAGTCTTAAACGTTTTTGAGGGGCCATAGTAATTAATCAGGAATGTATTGATGTCAAGCCGGTCTCTCCGGATCGAGAGAGGGCCATATTCGATAAATTTTGAGTTTGGGTCCACCAGCATCTGAACCGAGTCGGGAATTTCATAGTATTCTTTCACGGCTTTCAGACCAAGAAAGAGATAATATTTCTCCTGATATGGGAAAAATGCAGAATACTTGCGGGTGTATTGGTCCACATCTTTGACTTCACCGATCAAGCCTGTTGTTAGCGCTGCATCGCGAAAAAGAGGATGCGGCTCAGAGATGGATGTAAATACCTGAGCTCTCTGAGTGAGGAGGTTTAGTTTACTGGGAAGGATTACCTTTCCCGATCGGGCAATGGCATCAGCAAAAATCAGATCGCTGAGGGTGTCTTCTTTGGTGACATCAAACTGAAAGTCGAATACAATCAGTTTTGCGCCGGCATCTGTGAGATTGTCAACAATTTTACCCCACATTTTACGTGGATATGGAAAATCGTAGGGAATAGATTCCCAGCTTTCCTGGTCAAGTGAAACCACGACGATCTCATCGCTGTGAGGAATGGCTCCCCGCTGCACAAAGCGAAAATCGAGGCCTTTCAGCTCAAGTGTTTCAAAAGCGCCTGCCTGGCGTGCAATATAGGTAATGAAAAAGGCTGCAACCATAATAACAATAGGCGTCAGCCATACTTGAAAATGCTTTTTTGATGAATCTGTCATAATGATACCGAATACCTTCCGCTGATACGCAGGTTATGGGTTTGTTTTCTTTCTTGCTGCAGAAACTGATAGAGTCCGTTAAGAGAAAACTGATGTCTGCCGGCATTATAGCGCAGCTCGCTTTGGATGCTGCTTTGCTGATAGACAGCAGAGCCCCATGCGTCTGTGTATTGCAGGCTGCTATTCCAGATGAGAGCTTCAGAAAATAGTTTTTGCGCCAACTTTAGTCCGTAAACGCTGTAGAAATAGCGCTGATTGCCGCTGCTAGTGCTCTGGCTGCTGGTATAGCTAAGGGTCCATTGAGTTTGGGGTTGCCAAAGGCTTGTCCATGATGCGCTCCACAGCTTGATCGTCAGATTACTGTTTATAAAATTAGGTGGTCGCTGGAGAATCTCATCAATACGCTCTGTTAGCATTAGGCTAAAATTAAGATTATTTTTCAGGCCAGCAATGGTAATGGGCTGAGCCAGGCTATAGATCTGGAATATATTTCGGCTGCTTAATCGGGGGTCACGATAGATGCGCAGCTCTCTGAGCTGATCATTCTCGTCTGTATAGATGGAAATGATGGTATCTACCCGACTGGCGTTATTTTCACTCAGATATGAGCGAAAGGCCAGATTTACGTTGGGCAGCTCGTTTCCCGGCATAAGGGACATGGCCACAGACATATTAGAGGAACGTGTTGTGAATTCTTTTGTGCCTTCAATGAGATGGTCGCGCTGAGACCGGTATTGGAGATTGATGAAAAAAGTATTATGAAATAGGCGTATGCGGTCAGATATGTCAAAGATTTTTGTGTCTGATGGATTACCGGGGTTAGCTAATGCCACAAATTCAGGTGCAATACGGCGTAATTCCATTGTGACATAGTTTTGGTAGTAGTTGAGTGAGAGATTGCTAACATAAGCCAGGGTTGGATATTTGCCAAGCTTCAGCGGCTCAAACTCTAAGCTGAGATCATCCGTGATTTTTGCCGGTAGCGGAAGGACGGTATTTTCATTAAAAATGAAGAGGAACGAGATATCTTCTAGATTAAAGGGTACACCTAAGCTGTCTAATGTTTCGCTAAGAGAAATGACGGTTTCACCTAGGGCGATGGAATCTCCGACTCCTGGCAGAATATTTCTGTTTGTAAGGCTCATAGCCAATTCCTGACTCCAGGAGAGTCTGCGGCCATCGAGATGAAGTTCATTTCCCACGGTAAATATCAAATTATCTACAGGCTTATTCCCCAGCCGTTCCAAGGAGTGAATCCGCTCATCATATTGCGGGATAATTTTTGAGACGTGAAGGCTTGTTGTGTCATCCCTCGATTGAATAAGGCTGATCCAGGCCTGAAAAGTTTGGCCTCTGCCGATGCTGGGACGCAGTCCAAGGACATTTCTTCCATAGGTATAGGTCCGATGTACATATTGCCCCGTGCTGTCAGTAAAACTCACGTTGCCGCTTACGGGCCTCAAAAGCTGCCCACGTATAAAATGGAGGTTGAATAGCCCCAGCTTGAGATTGATATCGGCGCCTCTGACCCGATTTCCCCAAAGGCCCAGCCGACTGAAATTAGGGTTGAAATCACCCAGGATTAGCTCTAGATAATTGCTTTCGATAAAGAGATTATAGATGCTCCGGGGCTGATAGCGGGGATTGTCATTGCTGACCCAATTGGCATAGAGACCATAGCGAAGATCACTGACAGAGCCTTCATAACGCAGCTGCGCCCGTAGCAAATCATTGCGGACAGACTGGAGCTTTTCATTGCGATATTCCAGGCTGAAGCGACCGCGTCTGCCGAAAATTTGCCTTTCTTCCCGGACGAATGAAGCTTTTGTGAATGTCCAGGAGAGGGGTTTAAATATGGTTCCAAATTGATTTGCCAATTGCAGTGTCAGGGTGTGTGTCCCATTGGAGACAGAATTTGCAGGTGGGACAACCGAGATGATATCCGGCGAGATGGTTGCATAGCGGGTGATGTCTTCATTATCAAGGAAAAGGCGAATGGCGCTAAGATCTGCATCTGGCACATTAAATAGAGAAACAGCAATAACAAGCTCACCTTCGGCAATGGTGCTGCCAGGTTCCGGCGATAGAATAAGAAGGTCTGCGGCAGCCGTTCCGCGGCTCAGATCAAGAGCCATATCCTCCTCCTGCCTCTCTTCTGGTGTGATATCTGTGAGAAAAACCGGCTCAGATTCAGGTCGCTCCGGGGGAAAACTGATGGCGCCTCCATAAACGGTTTCTGCCAAAATAAAATATTCGATGCCGCCACGAGGCAATTCATTGCCGGAAAGCGTTGCTTGCCATTCTACGTTTATTTGCCGAAATTGAGTCTGAGCATAAGCATTTCCTCCCTTTGCCCGGAAAAAAAGAGTAATCTGACTCAGGGCAGCGGCATTGCCTGAATAAACGGCTTTTAGCTCCAGATTGTCTCCGGCGCGGTAATTGACAGGCGGCGAATGAAAAAGCTCACCCTCACCTGTTTGCGCCTTGCCCTGACTAATAACAAGTGTTAGAAAGATTAAAAAAACGCGGCTGGTTTGACGAATAAAAAGTAGAGGCATCGCAAGGTTCAGAGCCTGCCTTTATCGGTAATCAATGATTATCTCTTTTATATTGCCATTGGCATCTTGAAATTCGATGCGTAATTGAGAAGGCTGATCACCGTCTCCTTCGCCTTCATCACTCGGAATATCTTCTGGATTTGTGGGATTTACATTCACTTCACCATCAACCGAGCTATTTCCCGTCTGATTTGCTCCCACTGTTGTCACTTCACCGCTAAGAAGATTTAAAAGCTCTACCAGGCCGCTGAGCCCGATAATCTGGTCGCCTGTTGTGGCATCAGAGATAACCCAAAAATTAGTGCCTTTCACAGACGCCACAGATGTGGGTGTAGCTATTTTAAATTCACCCCGTCGCTGAGCGCTGATCTCGGCTTTCAGTTTCCCATGGCTCATTGCCAGCTCTTTATCCAGCCCAGCGCCACTTTTTTCACCCTGCACCAGCATGCTACAGTTTTCTAATAGCTTTACCTGACTTTTATCATCTAAAAAGATGAGCACCACATAAGCATCTTTTCCTGTTTTAATCTCATCGCCATCGCTGAGTATCCTACCAATGGCCGCTTTGTCTGTAAATTTTTTCTCCTGAGAAGAACGTACCTGTACATCACCTCGTACTTTTGTTATGACTGCCATCTTTTGAGCTGCCCCCTGAAGCGGCATTGCAAAAATGAGCAACAGAATAAAAAAAAGCGAATATTTTACTGATTTCATAGCTTACTCCACCGAGATATTTTGAATCGTGTATGAGCCATTGAGAAAGCCAGCACGAATATTATCAAGCTCGCCGCTGCTGATGCTGCTGCCATTTTGCTCAATATTGCCAGTGGGGAAATAGCCAGTTAAAAGGCCATTTGGGCCAAACCAGGCATTGAACTGCATTTCGCCGATCATATCGCGGATAGCTTGGGCGATTGCTCCCGTGGGCAGGCCATCGCTTCCGCTTCCGCTGCTTGGGTCCACGACAGCAAAACCAAAGATTTCACTAAGAGTCTCTTCGCTGCCACCGGTTGTAGAAAAAGTTTTTTTAACCTGCCATACATATCTATGGCCAAACTCCAATTGTTTTCCGCCAGTCGATGGCTCATAGTTCAGCATTGTAATATTATTCCCCAATGGATAAAATTGCCCATCATCAGGAAAGGGAAGGCTTGATTCATCCTGCAGCGCTTGTTGAGGGCTATTATGATAAGCAGGGATAAATTCAGCGATACGGACGGCATAATTGCAGGATCCGCAAGGATCGCTTTCCCACTGAAAAAGGGGGTATCTGGTATAGATCGCGCTAAAATTGTTGCTGTTAAGGGCATTGCTGCCAGGATTCAGCAGGTTGAGAAGTCTGGGAGAACTGACACTGACAGTCCTTGTAAAATTGCTGCTCATACCTTCAGACTCATTGTATAGGGTAAATGTAAAGCGATATATTCCACCCGGCAGCTGGCTGGTGGCTAAAACCACATTACTGAGCAATGCCAGGTTTTCACTGTTGATCGTCGCATTGCCGCCACCAATTTCTACATAAGGCCCGGCTTCACTGCATTCATACAATACCTGTGTGGCATCCACATTCACGCCTAAAATCCGATTATTGATGCGAAAGGGGCCATTCAGCGGAAAAGGATTGACAGATGCCTGAGCCAGCAGAGTAAATTGATTCCAGCCCAGCGCCGGTATCCTTGCCTCTATCGTAAAATCCAGACTGACCGTCACCGGGTTGGGAAAAGCACAGAGTCCTGGCTGAGCGGCGTCGCTAATCCGATATTCAAAAATCAACGGGCTGCGAGCTGGATTATTGAAATCAAAATCAGAAAGATAAAAGACTACGATTGACTCATTAAAATATTCTTCGCTTATCTGCAGATCTGTTGAATATAGATAAGGCATTATTGCCAATATTAGTATTATCGCTGTTTGTATATTTCTCATATCTATCCTCCCCAAAAAGAATATCGCTTTTTATTTCTTAATCTGAAACAGTTTTTTCTTGTGAATGTGATTTTTCTCACGTGTGAATATATAAAACGTATCATATTGTGAAATAAGCTTATGCAAAGATAAGGTTTTAACTATGATAACGGATTCCAAATAGGAGAGAAAGCCTTAAGCCATCTTTGATAGTTTCAATATAGCTCTCGGGGAAATTCCGCTTCTTGGATGAAGGGCTAATTTCATGATTTTCTGTGAATCTCATTTGGGATTTGATTTTATTTTGAGTAAGTTCATGGCGAATTATGAAGGAGGCTATGCAATGGAAAAAGTAAAACCCGCCCGTAGGATTAAGGGCATTGAGTATGCAATTCGTGAAGTTGTCGTGTTGGCTAATCAAGTGAAAGCCACAGGGAAAGAGATGTTTTATCTGAATATTGGCGATCCCAATATGTTTGGTTTTGAGCCGCCGCGTCATATGGTTGAGGCTGTCTTCAATGCAATAAAGCAAAATCAGAATGGATATTCTCCCAGCAATGGCATTGCCGAGGCGGTGGATGCTATTAAGCGCCAGGCAGAGCGCAATGGTATTAAGAATGTTTTGGAAGTGATTGTAAGCATGGGTGCCAGCGAGGGTATTGATCTGGCTATCACCGGGCTCGTTAATTCTGGTGATAATCTCCTCTTACCCTATCCAAGCTATAGTCTTTACGGCGCGATTTTAGGAAAGCTTGAAGTGGAGGCCAATCCCTATTATCTCAATGAAGAAAATGACTGGAATCTCGATGTGGCCGATATCGAGGGCCGCATTAATGACCGCACCAAGGGCATTGTCATCATTAACCCAAATAATCCCACCGGTGCAGTTTATCCCAAAGAGACACTATTAGAGCTGCTTGATTTGGCTCGTCGTCGCAATCTTGTGATTTTTAGCGATGAGATTTATGATAAACTGACTTTTGACAAGGAGTTTGTCAGTATAGCCTCCCTGGCTGATGATGTGCCAGTAGTGACTTTTAATGGTCTTTCTAAATCATATATTGTTCCAGGCTGGAGAATTGGCTGGGTGATCTTCAGCGGCCCGAAAGATGTAATGGCAGACTATGTCGAAGGTGTGAACAAGATGGCCCGTAGCCGCCTCAGCGCCAGCCATCCGATGCAGTGGGCTATTAAACCAGCGCTGGATGGACCGCAGGACCACATCAAAGCGATGATGGATATCTTGAGAGTACGCCGCGATCTGACTGTGAAGATGCTCAATGAGATTCCCGAAATAAGCTGCACAGTGCCCCAGGGCGCATTTTATGCCTTTCCGAAGCTAAATATTCCCGAAGATGATGTCACATTTGTGAGCGATCTGATCCGTGAAACCGGCGTGGTCACGGTGTATGGATCAGGCTTCGGCCAGAAACCGGAAACCCAGCACCTGCGCATCGTTTTTCTCCCGAATGAGCAGATTCTTGATAAAGCTTACACTCTCATCCGCGATTTCGTGAAAAAACGTTATCACAACTGACAATTGTTGATTGCTGAT
>DSDE01000090.1 GCA_011049095.1 Fidelibacterota bacterium | reverse complement strand
TCCTTGCGGGCAGCTTTCAGCTCTTTTTCTGCATTTTCTGCATCTTTGTGCAAATGAGATTCTATGATATCGGGATTTTTATTTTCAAAGAGCAGTTTTCTCTGTGCTTTGATTCCTTCAATTTCACTAACAGCAATCTGGAGATAAGCTTTTTTTTCTATAATCCTTGAATTCAGCTCATCTAAGTTTTTTTTCAGACTTTCATTTTCCAGACAAAGCTCCCGGCGCTGATTTTCCAGCGAGCTCAGCTCCTGCTGCCGGCTCTGATACTGCTGAAGACGCTGCTCCAGCTTCTGTATGAGCAGCTCTGCCTGCTCGTTCTGAATAATCCCGATCTGATACGGCATCAGACGACTCTGCAGCGTGCTTTCAAGTTCATATATCTGCTCTTTAAGCTGTTCTGTCGCTTTTTTTTCGTTTTCCAAGGAGGCTTTTTTTTGAAGAAACTGATTTTCTGCTTCCTGACGCTCCCGCTCTGATTTGAGAAAATTCTCCAGGTCTTGCCGCTCTTTTATCTCCAGAATTTCTAAGTCTTTCTCTAGCGTATGACTTTCCATAATAAAATTTTCGAGGATGTCGATTTCCTGCTGAATTGCTGTGCTTTCAGGTTTATTCCCCTGAGCCCATGGATGCTTTTCAGAGCCGCATAATGGACAAGGCTGACCGGGCTCCAGTTTTTCCCGATGATTATCAAAACTGGCAATGAGTTCTTGCCTGCTGCGTTCTTTTTCCAGAGAGCGCAGCTCACTTTCATATTCTTGCAGCAATTTTCCGGCGAGTTTTCCCAGTAGTGTTTCACGGATTTTCAGCAGCTTATCCTGTGTCTCATTATGTATATTCCGGTGCGCTGTCTCTTGCTTTTGCTTTTTTGCCAGAGCATTGGCAAGCTCTTGCAGATTGCCTTCTTCTGCGCTGATTTTAATTTCTAAGTCCCTCTGCTGAAAACTCAATTTCTGCAATTGCCGGCACTGTTCTGAAATTGCCGAGAGATTGGAAACAAGCCACTCATCAGCTTTTTTCTCTATTAAAAATTCGCGAAGCTTCTCTTTTTTATTCTCATTCTCCATTTGTCGCATTTCTATCTGCTGAAGCTGCTTTTCCAGTGAAGTATATTTTTTTTCATCTTTTTTAAGGTCATTTCGGCGTTCAGAGATATTTTTTTCTTTCTCGCTGAGTAAAAGGTCCATTTCCCGCGCTTGGCGAATGAGGGGCGCCGCAACTCTGATGGCTTCTTGTGCGGCAAGGCGCTTTTGCTCGGTTTTTTGCCTCTTTTCTGCAGCTTTCTGCGCGGCGGCTCTTGCTTCATCGAACTGCGGTTGCAAGCTGCTTAATTGTTTTTTTTCCTGGCCGCTTGCTCTTCTGCTTGCCTGCAGTGAGACATAAGCAGGGTCGAGTTCCGCCGCTTTTTCAGCCAGCTTGAGACGGTCTATTTCCGGCGCAAAAGCTTCTGTCTCGCTTTGCAGTTTTATCTTCTCATAAGCTATATTCTCGAGTTCTTTTTCCAGATCACGGATTTTTTCCTGCCACTGTTTTTGTATGCTAATGCTTTGGATTTTTTCTTTCAGGGAGAGAATTATCTTTTGCCGCTCAGTGATTTGCTCCTGTATTTGATTTATCTGCTCATCGGTGAATATATCAATCATAGCCAGCTCGCTTTCAAGCTGCCGCGCCATTAATTCTTCCTGCTGATGTCTCTCATAAACGGCGCTGGAGATGACACCGTAGATTTCTGTGCCGGTAATCTGTTCCAAAATGGGTGCACGTTCGCTGCCGCTTGCCTGTAGAAAAACAGCGAAAGCACCCTGAGCCAGGAGCATTGAGCGGGTAAAGCGATGAAAATCCATTCCCGTCAGCGCTTCTACGTAATTAGGTACTTCACTGAGCCGGTTCTCCAGAATTTTCTCTGTTTCGATATCGCTGATGGTGTGGAGAGGCGCCTGCAGCTCACCTTCTGCTTTGCCATAAGCACGGCGCTGACTCCAGTTGCAGCGATAAGGTTTCGCATTGCTTTCAAATTCCAGCTCGGCAAAACATTCGCCGGTACGGCGGGACATAATTTCGTTGCTGCCTTTTGTCACTTTACCGAGTCGGGGTGTGCGGCCATAGAGAGCCAGACAAATGGCATCCAGAATAGTGGATTTACCAGCGCCAGTACGACCGATTATAGCAAATATCCCATCATAAGTAAATTCCGAAACCGTCAGGTCCAGCTCCCATTCTCCAGTCAGACTATTCAAATTTTTAAATCTAATCTTGAGAATGCGCATTTTTTTCCAGCTTTGAATCTTCTGTTTTTATTTGATGGAGAATTTCTTCATAGGCGGTAAAAAGCTGGGTCTGCTGCGCTTCGGGAATATTATAAGCATCAAGACAGCGCTGAAAAACCGCTTTTTCATCAAGCTCCTGCAGATTGACACCTGTCCCATAACTTGCAAATTCTTTCATTTTTCGCTGATCGTCGAGCCGTAAAATCTTCAGGGCAGAGCCTGAAATTTCTTTCTCAAATAATTCCTGCAACCTGGGAATCAGTTCATCTCCAGTGTAAAGCAGCTCCAGCCAAAGCTCTTCTTCTCCCTTAGCAAGCTCCTGAAGCGCATTGAGAATCTGGACAAAATCACCGGAAATCCGCTTAAGCTTTTGAAATACCGGAACTTCTATTGGCTTCAGACTGGTATTATCAAGGGCAAAATCTACAAGCATCACCTGTTTAGACTGATTTGCTTCATTGAAACCCATGGGAAGCGGCGAACCAGAATAGCGTATGAATTCATTTTGTCCAACTTTTTGGGGAATATGCAGATGCCCCAGGGCAACATAATCACTTTTATTCTCAAACAAAGCTGCATCAAAGCGAGCTAAGCTGCCTACATAAAGGCCACGAACACCCTCTCCTTCCCGAAGCTGTCCGCCTTTAGTGTATAGATGCCCCATTGTGATAATGGGAATCCGCACTGTTTGACTCTTGGTCCGATATTTCCCCAGAAGCTTTTTCTGAAGCTTTTCCGCTGCATCTAAAATTTGTGAATAATGCTGAAGAATACCATTTTGAAGCTGCGCTTCCTTTTCCAGACTGCCTTCACCTGGCCGAGATTTTCGAATCTCCTGTTCGCGCAGAAATGGGACAGCACAAACGATAATCTCTGGAACACTAGGATTATTAGAAGGAATGACAATCAACTCATCTTCCGGCTTTGAACCATCACCAACGACATGTATGTTTAGAGCTTTGAGAAGCAAATGAGGTGCATTGAGAAGGCCTGGGGAGTCGTGATTGCCACCAATTATAATGATTTGGCAAGAGCCCATTGCAGAAATTTCCGCCAAAAATTGATAATAGATAGCCTGAGCCTGCAGCGGCGCAGCGCTGCTGTCATAAATATCACCAGCCACCAGCAGCAGCTCAACCTTTTCCTGCTGAAGCAGCTGCTTTAGCCAATCTAAAAATGCAGTTTGTTCCGTATAACGCCGCTGACCATACAGCGTATGCCCCAAGTGCCAATCAGAGCTATGGCAGATTTTCATTAAACTCCAGTTTTGTCAATTACTATAAAAGTGTATCAATCCTTAAGGATTACCGTTTATTTTTCCTGAAAATTTTTGTCTCATCTATCAGTAACAGCCACAGTGGGGCTCTTGGTCGTGGCTCACTAATCATCTTGCTGGAAATTTACATAAGAATACGCGAAAGCGGAAATAGTTTTACCATTTAGGGGCCTCTGACATAAGTTGCGCGAGAATATTTTTTCTGAGAATAAGAAAAAAGGGCAGAAAAATTGCCCTTTTGATTATTGCAATACTTTTAACCGAAATCATCAAACAAAATATTCTCGTCATCAACCCCCAGATCATAAAGCATCTTGCGCACGGCAGAGAGCATCATCGGCGGGCCGCAAAGATAGTATTCAATGTCACTAGGGTCTTCGTGATGTTTCAGATAATTATCATAAACCACCTGGTGGATAAAACCCACCGGGCCAGTCCAATTGTCTTCCGGCAGTGGCTCGCTTAGCGCCACATGATACTTAAAGTTGGGAAATTCTTTTTCAATATTTTTAAACTCATCATCATAAAACATCTCCCTCAGCGAACGAGCGCCATACCAGAAAGTGGCCTTTCGGCTAGTACGATTGGTGTGAAACTGATCAAAGATATGAGACCGCATCGGCGCCATTCCTGCGCCACCGCCAATAAACATCATCTCTTTGTTCGTCTTTTTGACGAAAAATTCGCCATAAGGCCCGGAGATCGTGACTTTATCGCCTGGTTTTAAGCTGAAGACATAGCTGGAGCAGATACCAGGTGGCACATCCATTCCCGGAGGCGGCGATGCAATACGGATATTGAGCATCACCATCTGACCTTCTGCAGGATGATTGGCCATTGAGTAAGCACGGTAAACTGGTTCAGGATTTTTGGCAACATAATTAAACATACCATATTTTTCCCAGTCGCCGCGATACTCATCCTCAATTTCAAAATTGCTGTATTTTATCTCTTTATAAGGTGGCACATCGATCTGCACATAACCGCCGGCTTTGAAGTCCAGCGTTTCGCCAGGCGGCAAATCAACGATAAATTCCTTAATAAAGGTCGCCACATTTTTATTGCTGCGAACTGTACAATCAAATTTCTTGATTGAGAAAATCTCTTCCGGCACATAAATGCGCATATCCTGCTTCACCTTTACCTGACAACCCAATCGCCAATGCTCCTTTTGTTCGCGATAGCTGATCAGGCCTGTCTCAGTAGGCAAAATATCTCCGCCGCCATCTTTAACCTGAACTTTACACATCGCGCAGGTGCCACCGCCGCCGCAAGCTGAAGGCAGAAAGATTTTCTGTTCAGAAAGCGTATTCAGCAGGGTCATCCCTGCCGGTACATTCAAACTTTTTTCTTCATTGTCATTGATGACGATTTTCACATTGCCCGTATTCACCAGCTTAGAAGAAGCGAAATTAAGGAGCAGCACCAAGATGATAATCGAACCGGTAAAGACGGCAATGCTTGCCAGAATGGTCGTTAGTATTTGTAAATCCAAAGTGTATCCTCCTCTTACAGACTGATTCCGGAAAAGCTCATAAAAGCCATTGCCATCAGACCGGTGATGATCATTGCAATGCCCAGGCCTTTCATTCCATCAGGGATATGTGAATAGCGCACTTTATAACGTATAGCCGCCATAGAAACTATGGCCAGGAAAAAACCGGTGCCACTGCCAAAGCCAAAAACCGCCGTCTCGAGAAAAGTATATTCCCGCTCAACCATAAAGAGAGATGTACCCAATATGGCACAATTCACAGCGATAAGGGGCAGAAATATTCCCAGAGCCGAGTACAAAGCGGGAAAATGACGGTCCAGAACCATCTCCACCAATTGCACCATAGCTGCAATCACTGCAATAAAGGTGATATACCGGAGAAAACTAAGGTCCACAGTCGGCAGGCCGGCCCAGGAGAGCGCACCCTCTAGCAGCAGGAAATGGTTAATCAGCCAGTTGGTTGGCGCAGTAATCGTCAGCACAAAAATAACCGCCAATCCCAGACCGAAGCTATTGTCCACCCGCTTGGAAACAGCAAGGAAACTACACATCCCCAGAAAATAAGCCAGAAGAATATTTTCAATAAAAACACTTTTAATAAATAAACTTAAATATTCCATCATGTCCTCCTATTCTTCTACGTAGGGGAAAATGGTTCGCTGCAGCCAGATTATCAGCCCCAGGAGAATAAATGCTCCTGGCGCCAGCACCATCAGACCCATATTCTGGTAACCCATATCATAAAATGCCTGGGGAATAAGCTGAATGCCGAAAAAACTTCCAGAACCAAGAATTTCTCTTCCTGTGGAAACAAAAATCAATATCAGACCATAACCCAGGGCATTTCCAAAGCCATCGAGAAAGGATGGCCAGGGACGGTTTTGCAAAGCAAAAGCTTCCGCCCGACCCAAAATAATACAGTTTGTAATAATGAGTCCCACAAAGACACTGAGCTGTTTGCTGATATCATAAAGAAAAGCCTTGAGAATCTGATCAACGAGAATCACCAGAGAAGCCACAATGGTCAACTCCACGATGATGCGGATTTTCCCGGGAATGTGGTTACGCAAAAGAGATACAAAGAGATTTGAAAAGCTGAGCACAAAAAGCACCGCCAGCGTCATCACCACAGCAGTTTTGACCATAACTGTAACAGCCAGCGCCGAGCAGATACCAAGCACTTGTTTATCAATGGGATTATTTAGTACCAGCGGGTCCATAAGCGCCCGCTTATTCTGAGGAGTTAAAAGCGCCATCAGTTAAGCTCCTTTCTGTGCCGTTCCAGCCACGGTTGATATTTTTTAAGGTCAGCTTTCAAAAACCGATTGATACCATTGCCAGTGAGTGTTGAGCCACTTATGCCGTCCACAGTATGCTTCGCCCCTTTGGGCGCTTCGCCTTTGGCAACTGTGATGGAAACCAAGACACCAGTGGCATCAAATATTTCGGTATCTTTAAAATTTTCGGTAAACCACTCTTTTTCAATCTCGCCACCCAAGCCTGGTGTTTCACCGTGTTTATAGAAAGTAATTCCCTGGACGGTATTGAGATCAGGCTTTAAAGCGATATAGCCATAAATGGTTGACCACAGACCCTTTCCGCTCACAGGAATAATCACGGCAGCCGTGTCGCCATTTTCCACATCAAAAAAGATGGGAAACTTGCCGGTATCTTTGGGGTCCAGCTCTTTCAGCGTCACTGCTAGGTGATTCCCCTTGCTGTCAATGATCTGTTCGCGGATTTTTTCGGCATACATTTTCTCAATTTCATCAGCGCTGTATTTGTGCGAATGCTCATTCACTAGGCCGGCAGCCTTAAGGATGTTTTTCTTTACATTCAGCGCTTCATTGCGGTCTTGCAGCGGCTTGAGAAAGGTGGCCGCAGATGCCAGCAGAATACTGGCCACGATGGTGACCGCTGCTGCAAACAAAAGTGTATATCGGTTACTGTGCACGTTTCAGCCTCCTTTTGATATTTGCCTGCACCACATAATAGTCAAATAAAGGTGCAAAGACATTCCCAAAGAGAATAGCCAGCATCATCCCTTCCGGATAGGCCGGATTGACTGAGCGGATGAGAATGACCATCACACCGATGAGCAGACCATAAAGCCATTTGCCGGTATTGGTAGCCGCTGCGCTCACCGGATCAGTCGTCATAAAAACAGTTCCAAAAAGAAATCCACCCATCACCAGATGATAATGGGGTGGTATTGAGAGCATTGCGTTGATATTTGGCCCTGACAGCAGATTCATCAAAGCCGCTGTTCCCACAGCGCCCAAAACCGTCGCCAGCATAATCCGCCAGCTTCCCACTCGTGTAACCAGCAGAAATACAGCGCCAATGAGGATTGCCAGAGCGCTGGTTTCGCCGATGCTGCCAGGAACGTGACCATTAAACATCGTCATGAAATCATATCCATAATTGCAGAGCGCATCCACGGCATTTCTGCCCTGCTCGGCGGCAGCAGAAACAGAGAGCGGTGTGGCGCCGGTAAAAGCATCACTGGCCACCCAGACTTTGTCACCGGATATATTCCCCGGATAGGCAAAGAAAAGGAAAGCTCTGGCGGTCAGCGCCGGATTCAAGACGTTCATACCAGTACCACCAAAAATTTCTTTGCCGACGACAACACCAAAAGAAATCCCCACTGCCACCTGCCAGAGAGGAATCGAGGGTGGCAGCACCAATGGAAAAAGAATACCGGTTACCAGCAAGCCTTCATTGATTTCGTGTTTGCGCACCACCGCAAAAAGCACTTCCCAAAATCCGCCTACCGCGTAGGAAACAATGATAATCGGCAAGATTTTGAGAAAACCTTTAATAAAGGCCGCCAGCACGCTAAAGTCCTTCACGCCATCAGCCAGCATCATCTGAGCGCCTACGTTATAAGCGCCAAAAAGTAGCGCTGGAATGATAGCAATAATC
>DSDE01000451.1 GCA_011049095.1 Fidelibacterota bacterium | reverse complement strand
TATCCTTGCCAATATATTGTGATTCCAGTTTTTAAACCGATCAATATGCTCCAGAATATAGGGATAAAAGCTGCTGTATTCAGGATAACACAAAGCTCGTAATGCAACCACACCAGCAGCCCGATTCGAATGCAAATAGATCTTCTTGACTTGTTTTTCAAAACCCCTGATGCCAATAAAGCCCAATAGGTGCAGCGCCAGGATTTTGTCATCATAATTGCTTTTTGACAGCTTATGCTGCAATAGTTTTAGAAATGGCTCACTCAGACTCTTCACAAGCTCCTGCTCTTCACCGCGTAATTGCCTGGCAATGCGCACCAAATATTGGATAAAGAATAGCTGGTCTTTTGATTTTACATATTTCTGAATCTCTAATGGCGCCATTTTTCCATCGAGGATATCCAATACGATTGGCTGCCAGACTTTTTCTAATTGGTTGAATCGCTTTGCCTTAAGATCATTGTGAATCCTCAGGATAAATGTTGTTATTGCCAGAATCAGAACGATAATAGCCAAAATAATGATAGAAAGAATCAGAATCACAAAAACACGGTCTTCTTCTGTCATAGACATAAATCGGTCTTGCCACCGCTTGATTCTTTTAATCTGGCCTAGATCCACAACCTGATAGATTTCAAGGGCGGAACGCGCCCTATTTAAAAAAGAGCTGCTGTCACTTTCCGCTTCTTTTGTTAAGAGTTGAGAATCTTTTGCAATCGCTTCAATTTTTGACCCTGCCTAATCTGCTGCTACGACGTGCATACTGTCAACAGCTTCATCCAGATGGATGCTGTCGGATTCACTTTTCTGAAAAATGGCAAGTAGCCTGGAAAAGATACCAGGTCTCTTTTCTAAACTGTCCAGAATGACCGGTCTTATGTCGGCGCTAGGCTTCGAGCGCCGTATCATAGTATCTTGCAAGATGCTGTCTGGTGATGCCGTCAGACTAATCGTATCATCACGACTAGTCTGGAATACGGATTTCAATCTGCTTAATAGACCTGGAGACGGGAAAACTGTATCATGAGAAACCGTTTCTACAAGTACTGGCGCATCCCTCGCAAAATCAGGCAAACCGTCAGGCAGATTATTTCTATCGCTTGAATCCTTTTCCAGCAATATCATATTCTTTTGCCACGACTTGTAATATTCAGTGTCTCTACAGACGACCCTATAGCTTAGCGTGTCGTCTCCCCGTAAAACACCAAGCTTTATAAATGGAATCTCCTGGGCCACAACGGCGCTTTCAGCATTTCCCAGTATGGCTCTCTGATAGATTGTGTCGTTAACCATAACGATAAAATCATTTTTCTGAAGATAGCCATAATATTGTGAACGGGGTCTAACTCTGGTAATCTCTAAACCTTTGGCTCGGATATGCCACGAGTATGCAGGTCTTGAATGGGTGATGACAACTGTGCGGGCTTTTTGCCATTCGAAAATTGCCGTTGGTGCAGCATAAATTGAGAGAAAAAACTGATTCAGGCTATCACCACCTTTAATTAGAAGCGAATCCATCTCTTGCCAAAAAAGCGACTCAAGCTCTTTTTTCATTTGGAAATAACTTAAAGAATCCCCATTCCTTCCCAAAGCTGGCCAGGGATAAAAGAGTCGGTGGCTATAGACCTCGAGAGAATCATCAAAAAAGAAGCCGATAGAATCAGGCTGAGCTGATTGGACTAGGACTTTAAAGTAAGAAATTTCCGGCAGATTCTCCGGCATTTGCTCCTTGCAGGAGTATAAAAGCGCAATGATGATGAATAGCATAAATAGAAAAAATGAAGATTTTTGGCATTGGCGTGGCATATTCAGCGATCAATTTATCAGACGATTGACTGCGAAAAGAAAATGATCCGGCGAAAAGGGCTTTCTGATTAATTCAAGTTTGGCTGGGTAGGCAGGAAGCTCAACGCCCAATTTGGCGCTTAATATCCCCACATTTATTGGTGGTTCTATATGAGATAAAACTTTAAGAAAATCGAGTCCGCTCCCATCTGGCAGCATAATATCAAGCAAAATCAGATCAGGGATGAAATCTCGCAGCGCTCGGTTTGCATTTTTAATGCTATCCTCAATCCTTAACTTATACGCTCTGGACTCTAACAACAAGCGGACAACAAACTGAATATCCGGGTCATCATCAATCAATAATATCGTCGTCATAGTTCACCTCTTGAGCAGCCGGTTTATTCGGACGAGAAGTTCCGGCGGCGAAAATGGTTTCAAAATATAATCGTCAGCGCCAAGATTAAATCCACGGATAATATCTTTCTCTTTGCCCATTGAGCTAAGAATAATTATGGGAAGCTGTTGGCTGTTATATTTTTCCCTTACGGATTGCAAAATCTGAAAGCCATCTTTTCCTGGCATTTTGATATCCAAAATCAGCAGATCAAAATGACTGTGCTCAATCATCTCCAGCGCCTCTTCCCCATCCTTTGCCAGACTAAAGCTGAGATTATCCCGGCTCATTCGATTTAAAATCAAGGTCGCAATAAGCGTATCATCTTCCGCCAGCAGCAGATGGTATTTTTTGCCTTCTTCCGGTTTCATAATTAATAAACTGCAAAAACCAGAGCTTGGCATAGACATCAATTCTTTTCCCAATATTAAATTGCAATTTTGAAAGTCATCCAGATTTTTGGGCTGCCTGGCCACAAGCCGAATACTTGTAAGATTACTTATATTTTTGATGCCTTCCATTTTTAGAAAATCTTCACATTGACTCAATTTTGCATTCAGCGCTTCCTCTGGCATATCCTCCAAGAGCAAGATTAGATTACCCTTAATGCAATGTGTTTGATCTCTGACAACTGATTTCCCGCTAAATCTCCTAATTGAGAGATACGATCATCTTCAATCCGGTCTTCTCCCTGAAAGAGATTGATCATTACTATCCAGGGGCGCTTTCCGGGATTTTTTACAAAGTAGTCTTTTGCTTTTTCCATCATCGAATGGTCAACGCCAATCCCCTGATTAGCCGGAACAATCTCATTGGCAGCCATATTATGAGCTTGTCGAATTTTTGCCTGAAGTGTGGAGATGAGAAGTTCCCGACTAAAAGGCTTTGTCATATAACCGTTAGCGCCAAGCATATAACACTCCTTAATATGTTTGGGTTCTGTGATAGATGACAAAACAATAACGGGTGTGTGAAATGTGCTGTAATTTTCCCTCAGGCGGATCAAAACCTCTCTACCGTCCATATCAGGCAGCATTAAATCCAGAAGTACGGCAGAATAGATTTTTTGTGCAATTTTATTTTTTGCCAAGGACCCGGTATCAGCCAAGTCAATTTCTTGAAATTCTCCTTTTAATGCATTGGCAATCATTTTCTGAGTGACTAGGTCATCCTCAATAATCAAAATTGAGCGATGGGGCACCGCGCCTTCTTCCAGAAGCTGTGTAAGATAATTTTGCAAATCATCATATAGTTCCTGAAAACTTTCTGGCGTTGCAATCTCTAGTGCTCTGGCTTTTTCTGAAATAATTGGAAAACCAAATGTCGCGCCGCTTCCAGTGAGAGTATGAGCGATTCTCAAAATTGATTCAGCCGCGTCAGAATCACCATCCCTATGATTATTTATCAGCTCAGACAAGGTTGTCATTCGTTTTTGCAAACTCAGGAAATAGGTCTTTTTCAATATATCTTTATCAATCAACATAATTGGATTACTCCAGGCAGCTTTTTATTTTTTCCAGCAGAATCTGTTGCTTAATAATTTTTTTGCTTATTTTGCAACAAAATTCCGCAGAATCAGAAATCTCAGAAACGTCCTTTGCTGTTAGCAAAAGCGCCGGTGTCTCTTTATTGACCCCTTTGCTTCTTATCATCTTAATAAGCGCTTCACCACTCATATCAGGAAGAAAATAGTCTATCAGCAAGAGCTGACATGGCTGGTCTTGGAGATAGTCTATTGCCTCTGCTCCACTGAAAAGAGAGACAATTTCATAGCTTTGCCTGAGCATCATTTCCAAAAGAAATGTAAAATCAGAGCTGTCATCAATAAGGCAAATCTTTTTCATCCAAGTATTTCAAATAAATGATCCGATTCAGTAAACCCAGTAAGGGCTTTTATTTTTATCACGAGTGGCTCCAATTCACAAATTGCCTGGAAGGCCTCCCTTTCTTTCTTTTCGGCTAGCAATTCAAATTTTTCCGCCGTCAAAGCCAAGTCTCTATTCCCAAGGTTCATAGCGCTTCCCCGTATCGAATGGGCTGCACCTTCGAGCGCTGCATAGTCGGACTTAATGCATGCGTCTTTAAGCTGTTCAAAACGGTTTTTGATATTATTAACAGCTAAGTCTATAAAACGCTGGAGCGCTTGTTCACCGCCAATTTTATATATCTCTGAGTATAATTCTGTCTCCAGCCCGCAATTTTTTAATTTATCTATAATATTTTGCATATATACCCTGGCAAATATAAGAATTATAACAAAAGATTGATAAGATAAAATATGCTTTTTTTCATATGAATTTAGCTTTTGAGAATCTGAGAGCGGCAGTAAATTTCAGTATGGAATTTAGACGGGAAAAGACCCTATATGATTTGATTGATCTGGATTTTCTCCTGGCAGAAAATCTTAAAGCGCCGCCTGAGACCCATAAGCTCTCTGAGCTTGTAAGCTGGCTGGAAAAAAAGCAGTCGGAAAAGAGGAATTTACATGGCACGCTTCTGGAAAAATCATTGCCTTCTATAAAGAAAACACTCCTGCTCGCGGGAATTATTTTTGGGCTAATATCCGTCTTTGCGTTTGTCATCGCCTATTATGGACGCCCAATTAATCTTTTCTATCTCTTCTCAATTCAGGCCGCCTTTCCTGCTTTGATGAGTCTTTATGCCCATTATGTGCTTTTCCGCACAAAAAGCCAAAAGCAGGATAGCAGAAAAACCCTTTATCACTATCTTAGTCCATCTTTGATTAGAATTATCATTCGACTGATTCTTAAAAATGAGGCCTTAAAGAAAAGCTGGCAAAAATTCTCCCGATTGCAGATAAAACACGCTCGGGTTTATCAGCTTTTCATCATTCACTTGTTACAGACCATTGGCTTTGGAACTGCTATTGGTGCATTATTTGGATTTTTCCTCCTAAATCTGTTCAGCGCCCCGGCAATCGGCTGGGAAAGCGCTATCTTGAACGAATCTGTCGTATATCAGATTTCCCGTTTTATTAGCTGGCCCTGGAGCTGGATACAAAATACCCTGCCCAATGAAACAATGATTGCTGCCACTCAATTTCACGGTCTTGCCGTCATTCAAAAAGATTTTACCGTTATGCAGATTGATGCTCTGTATCGCACCTGGTGGCGTTTTATTTTTCTGGCGATGTTTTTTTATCGCTTCGGCGGACGATTTCTCTCATTGCTTTTTTCTCAGCTCTTTTTATTGACCGAAAGTAGAAAAGCCTGGAAAAACCTTGATATCACCCTATATCGAGAAAAAGAGTATGGCTCTTTCATCAATGCCAATGAAGAATATCTAAATCCTGGAAAGACTGAGCTGCCAGAAATCCCAAAAACAATTAACAAGGACCAACTGCTTTCTGCTGACTGCTGTCTTGTCTGGAGCGATAGCATAATCTTTCACAATCTCAAGCAATCATTTGCTTCCATGAGCTATAAATTCTCAGATATTATGGCGCCTGCAGGCAGCGATTTTGCCGCAGATAAAAATACATTGGACACCATTGCAGAAAATAAATATTCAGAGGTCCTGCTCATCGCAAGCGTCGCCGAGCCGCCTTCAGCAGAATTTCTTGAATTTCTACAAAAGCTGCAAAAAATATCAACAATAAAATCCCTGACGTTGGCTCTGACCAGCTCTAATTGTCAAACCATTGAAAAAGATTGGTTTATGTGGCGGACGAGATTGCTTGCCTTTGCCGACTCAAAAACAAATTTTGTCTGTTTCGAGGTCTCTGATGACTGATACATCAATCGTCTTTATCGTTAGCGGCGCATTAAACCGCGGAAAATCATCTATCGTCAGCACTCTGACCGAAAATGATGACATTGCCGTTTCTGCTATACCTGGCACAACCCGAAAAGCTAATCGCTATGACTACCAAATTGGCGGTCGTTCACTGTATTCATTGGTTGACACCCCGGGATTTGAGCGTCCGGTAAAAGCGCTTTATACACTTGAGACAGAGACAAATCCTTCCCTTAGCTATCCTCAGCGTCTTAATGAACTCTTTTCATCACCGGAGATCCAAAAAAGATTTCCCGAAGAAACAGAAATCCTTCTGCCAATATTAAAGGGCGGCGCAATCATTTATGTAGTTGATACTAGCCTTCCTCCATCTGCTGCCTCACACGCTGAAATGGAGCTCCTAAGAAGAACGGGCCAGGCTCGTATCGCGTTGATAAATAAACAAAGTGCGGGGCACGATGATCTATGGCTGAGTCTTCTCAATCAATATTTTAATATCATCCGACATTTTGATGCCGCAAAAGCCGGCTTTAATGAACGAATCAAACTGCTGTCTGTTTTGCGTGATATTGACCCCCGTTGGTATGAAGAATTAGATCCAGTTATCGAAACTCTGAAAACAGAATGGATTGACCGAAATAACGAAGCCCTGCAAAATATAAGCAAACTCATCAGTGATATCTTGCAAGTTCGCATAGATAAAAGCTTTGAGACTCTAAGCAACATGGAAGAAAACCGGAAAATCCTCCGCAAATCATTTTTAGACAAGCTTTTAGAATTGGAAAAAGTCTATCAGCAAAATATACGCCGCATTTTTAAACATAAACGCTACAAATCCGGCTTAGAAGTCAATCAGGAGACCCAATCTGCAGACTTTTACGATCTCAAACAGTGGGAAGGGCTGGGTATTCCAAAAGAAAAATTTGCTCTGACTATGGCTGTCATCGGCGGCGCCACAGGATTTGCTGCTGATCTTGCTATGGGAGGCTGGTCAGGCGGCTTGCCGAGCATCCTCAGCGCCACATTTTTTGGAGGCGCAGCCTGGTTTGGCTATGATAGCATAGAAGTTTCCAAAAAACGAGTCGGAAAACACCGGCTTCTTTTCCTGATTAAACCAAAATCTGCTTACCCATTTATTATCTTGGACAGGGCTATCGCCTATTATCTTTTTATAAAAACTTACGCCCACGGAAGACGAGATGATGCTGCGCCACCAAAAAGCATCAATATTATTGGGAAAGCAGAGCAGCAGCAGCTTAAAAATCTGACCAATATATTTAAAATCCTCTCCAAAACAGATACGACAGCCTATCTGACAATAGAAAAAGAACGGCAAAAGCTGCAAGAGATTATTGCCGTTTTACTGGAGGATGAACAGCAATGAAAATCGTCGTTACAATTGCTGTAACACTAGTGCTTTTAGGATTTTCATGCTCTACACAATCAAGCTGTCCCTCAAATTTTAAACAGATATTGAAGCCGGGGTGCATTGACGATAAAAGCATACTATCTCAAAATCCGGAGGCAAAGATGATCGACGATTTGCGGGAAGGACTTTGGCTCTGGAATTATCCAGATGGCACACGCTACCTGGAAGCAGAATATTCTCATGGGCAGCCTCACGGCTATTGGAAATATTATTCAGAAAATGGCAAGCTGCAGCGACAGGAGTATTACTACCAGGGCAAAGCTGCTGGTCTGTGGCAATACTATACATCAACTGGCGCCCTGCAGATGGAAATTTTACATTACCAACAAAACAGTACCCGTGAACATATTTATTACTTCCCGGGAGGTGATATAGCATACCGGCAAAAATTTGTCAAAACAGATATTTACAGACTTGACGGCTATTCGGCAGAATATTATAAACATGGCCAGCTACGCTTTGAAACCTATTTTGAAAATGGAGAAATCGCCGGCTATCAGCGCTGGTACTATCCCAATGGCCAGCTTATGATGGAAGGTTTCCAAAAAAACGGTCAGCATCTTGGTGTCTGGACAAAATACGATGTCAATGGCATAGTACAAGAGCAAACAATAGCGCCAGACCCACATTGGGTCTATCAGCATATTCCACTAGAGTAATT
>DSDE01000356.1 GCA_011049095.1 Fidelibacterota bacterium | reverse complement strand
TACCGCCTTTCCCGCCGATGACGAGAATTGGCTTTTCCAATGAGAGGTAATCGTAAATTTTTGTTCCAACTATATCATTGGTGTAGCTCGTTTCAACCTGAATCGCAAGAAATAACGAGGCGTCACCTGCTAACTGCAGCAGCTTTTCTTTAGGCTGATACGGCAAAAAACTGATAGAAAGGTCCTTTATCGTCTGGAAAATGGCTTGATGGGACGCATCTACGGGACCAACAAAAATCAAGTCAATCTTTTCTTTTACCGATTTGTCCAGTCCATTCACAGCATCAGCAAGAGATTTTGGTGACTGCAACGCCGACAAATGTCCAAAATAATAAATTTTAAAGCGGTCACATTTATTGAATATTGTCTCCGGCAAATTTTCATATCCATTGTATATCAGCTCAGCTTTCGCTGCTCCCTTGCTGAGGAATCTATTTAGCAATCCTGGACTTACAGTCGTTACAGTTGAAACACTGCGCAAAGTTTCCACTTCAAGGCGGCGGTGATATTGCTCAGCTATCGCCAATCGCTTCAGACCGGAATCCCAAAAAGCCTCCGTCCACGGATCGCGAAAATCGGCGACCCATGCTATCTTAGATTCCTGGGCAAGCCTTCGCACTGCAAGCTGCAAAGAATGTGGCGGCGAAGAGCTTAAAAGAATATTGGGACGATTTTCTCGAATCTCTTTCCGAGCGGCGGCTTTTAAAAAGGGAATCCAGCCAATCCGCGCATCGGGTATAAAGAAATTTGCCCTAATAAATCGCCCAATCCTGGAAACAAAAGCTGTTTCCCCTTTTTCTACAAGGGTGTACGTTGGAATATTTTCACTTTTCTTTTTTCCGCTCAGCCATTTAAAAAGCTTGAATGGCTCCAGAGTTCGTGTTCGAATCACGATGATTTCTGTAGGTATTTTATTCTGAAGGGACTCGTCTATCGCGGGATAATCTCCATCTTTCGTTGTGATAACCGTGACGCCCCACCCCAATTGATGAAGATATTTCGCAAATCTTACAATCCGCTGTACACCCGGACCACCAGCGGGCGGCCAGTAATACGTAATAAACAGAACTTTTTTCATTCCGCGCTTTGCGTTCTAACAAATTGAAAGAGACCGCCAAAAATCAGCAGGAGCGTCAGCAGATTGCCAATCCACGCCAGGTAACGGCTCTGGCTGTAGGCTTTGGAATGGAAGCGCATGGTCAAGGTATAATCTCCCGCCGGGATTTCTGCACCACGGAGAATATGATTCACCTGCTTGAGCTCAAAACGGTTTCCCTTACCATCTTCAAGCTGCCAGCCTGGATAAAAGACTTCTGAAAAAACGGCAAACTGCGGCTCTGTAATGCTCACTTTAAATTGCAGCTCATTGGGTGAGTTTTGGAGAAGAGTGATGGAGCCGCTTCCGGAATAGTTTTTATTTTCCCCGCCAACCGTCATCGCTCTCTGCTGCGGAAAGAAATCGCCGGCATTAAGTTTTCTCACCACATTGGCGTTATTCTCAATAGTTTGTAATTCCCGAATAAACCAGGCTTTGGGCAGAGCGTTTAAATTTTCATAGAGGATTTCCTTGCGCCGCTCATCATTGGTGAGTTCTTTGAGAAAGGGTGCATTCAAAGCACCAGGCGCCACGATATATCTACCCCCCATCATATTCACCACATTCCAATTTAGCCCCGCAGGACTGTTTCCGGACTGGAGGCTGTGCTCGATAATATCCTGAATGAGCTGCATTTTAATCGCGCTATAGCCATTGATTGTCGGGTAATAATAGCCATAATAATTACTCTGAAATTCTCGGCCCAGCGCCAGCAGCCGGGCATCTTTATCCTGGCTTTTGAGAAATTCAGTAATTTTGGTATCGGCAAAGGTCTGATATTCCACCGCTTGCTTATTCCGCAGCGGCATATTCTGATTGGCGCGCCAGGTGATGGTAAAAAGTTCGCCCACAATGAGCAGACTCAATACCACGATCAGAATCGGCGTTTTCATTTTCTTAAAAAACCATGCCGCCACCGCGCTGCCGCCCAGCAGTACAAAGGCCAAGGTTTTCATCAGGTCACGGGTGAGAATTTCCTCACGAATCAGTTTGATCATCTGCAGGGTTTCGCCTTGGTACTGACCGGCTTCCCTGGCGGTGGTATAAGCAAATGACCCCTTAAAGAGAAGCAACAACATCGTTAGCAAAGCGCCTCCACCCAATATAACCAAAATGAGATTGCGATCCTTGTCTTTCACCAAGCTCGTTAGCGCGTGAAGTCCATACGCCGCGGCAATGATTAGAGCAGTAAAGGTCACATTCACAATCATGGATGGGACACGGAACTTGCTGAAATAAGGTATATAATCAAAGAAAATATGATAGAGAACAGGGAAATGGCGGCCGAAGGCGAGCAGGACTGAGAAAAATGAAAAGACGGCCAGGCCGATGACAAAGGGATCTTTACGGTAATACCAAAATCCGATAAGGGCAAAAAGAAAAAGCAGCATGCCCATCGAATCGTAGCTTTGGGTGAAGGGCATCTCACCCCAATATCCTGGAATCTGCCGCCCCCGCAACTGGGGAAACTGACTGCCGTCATAAATTTCGGCCGAATAGCCGCCAAAAAAGCGTGGATACCAGAAACTCAAGATTTCCTTTGGAGCTAAACTCCATTGGGTGGCGTAGTCAAAATCAACCCCAGTCCCCTGCTTCGCCGATTTTTGTTCATCCAAAATGACGGCATTCCCACCACGAGTACTGTAAGGTGTGTATTCTTTTATAGTTAGAAAAGGTACAGATGCGGTCATTATCGTCAGAATAATGGCGACTGTTAATTTGAGGAGAAGTCCCGTCGCTTTTTTATACGCCTTTTCAATCCACAAACGAATATAGGGATAGAGAAAGAGCGCGATGAGCAGCAGCAGGGCATAAAAAACCACCTGGAAATGTTGGGTGCGGATCAGCCAGGCAAAGACAAAGGCAAAAAGCCCCGTGGAAAGCCAAGTGTTTCGGTCGAAAAAGTAGTGAAAACTGAGGATAAACCAGGGAATGACCATAAAGGCTCGAAATTTTGTATTATGCCCCACTTCCACCAGCGCCTGCCAGTGCGGCAGAAGCACAAAGGCCAGCGCCACCACCAGTGACCAATACCAGGGCAGTTTTTTATATTTTAGCAGAAAAAAGAGACCCAAGCCGCCGGCCAGCATATACAAAAAACGCCAGTCCAGCAGAAAGTCAAGCTTAGAAATGATTGTATCAGCCAGAAAAAGCTGGGGAATTTTACGGGGATAGGCCGGCATCCCACCAAAAATGGCCGGATTCCAAAGGGCAGGTTCACCGGTCTCCTTCTGCCACTCCACTATCTGTTTTGTTTCACCGAGACTGGCGATCACATCCACGCCGGAGGGTTCCAAACCGAGAAAAACAAATTTAGAAAATAAGAATAGCAGAACCGTAGCAACAACTGCTATGGAAATCCAGCTTGTTTTTTCAACCTTTATCTCTTTAAAAAATTGCGGCAATTTAGACTCCTCAGCGATAATAATTTCTCACAAAACCGGTAAATTCTTCTTTCTGTAAGATGACTCTTTTCACAAATGCATAGGCAAAACCGATGCCGTAGCCCAGAATCTGCGTTGGCACCACGATGGGAATAAAAGGGAATACTTTTGGATCGCGATATTTAATAATTCCGTGCAAAGCCATCCCTAAAAGCAGCCCGATACCTGCTATCCAGAGGGGCAGCATTTTTTTGGGAAAAAGCAGGGTAAGCAAAATTGCCAATGCAATAATGATCGTGCCGATAAAGGGGAGAAAATGAACCGGCTCTAGCATTCCTCTGTCAATCTTGTAAAGATTAATTCTCGCCACGCCCCAGTTAAAAACCTGTTTGTAGAATTTTTTTATCGAAGTGCGCCGCTTGTGATAGACGACGGCATCGTGAACTTTAATCACCGGTTCGCCGGTGCTGAGAATGCGGTGGGAAAACTCAATATCCTGGCCATGGCGCAGCTTGTTCATCCCGCCGATTTTTTCCACAATATCTGCCCGAACGCCCATATTGAAACTGCGGGGATAATACTTGGAAATCTTCTTTTTGGAATGACCACGAATTCCGCCGGTGGTAATGAAGCTGGTCATGGAATAGTCAATGGCCTTTTGCAGCGGCGAAAAACTCGAAAGCACAGCATCCGGACCGCCAAAACCGGCGAGATCCTGCTCTTTGATAGCCTCGTAATAAGCCTGGAGCCAACGTTTATCGGCAATACAATCACTGTCCACAAAGATAAAATATTTTCCTTGGGCCTCTTGCATGCCAATATTTCTCGCTTCTCCAGGGCCCTTATGGTCCTGACGGAAAAAGCGCAAATTCAGCTCTGTTTCAGAGCTGTATTTTTTCAGAAAAGGAATGGTCTCATCGGTGCTTCCATCATCCACAAGAATAATCTCAAAATGCGCTTTCTCAAGCTCCTGATTTTCTAGCGAGGGAAGCAAGTCCTGAATCTCGTCCAGTCTATTAAAAGTGGGAACAATAACTGAAAACATAAATGGATAAGTCATTCATGCCGCTCCATACGTCGTCGGCGCTCAAAATAGACCAACATTTCACCAATGAGCCCAATACTGAACATCTGAACACCAAGTAAAATCAGGAGAATACCAAGCATTAGCATGGCAAAATGGTTTCTGAACGGATCACCAAAGGCATATTTGAGAACAATCAGATAGAGCTCGGCAAAGACACCTAAACTAAAGGCTGTCAATCCTAAAGCGCCAAAAAGGTGCATCGGGCGGGATGTAAACCGCGTGATAAAAAGCACCGTCAGCAGATCGTAAAAGCCTTTAAAAAGCCTGCTGAAACCATATTTGCTTTTACCTTTAGTGCGGGGATGATGCGTGACAGCTATTTCTGTGCTGCGAAAACCAGCCTGCTTGGCCAAAACCGGAATATAGCGGTGTAGCTCCCCATAAAGTTGAATAGACTTTACCACTTCAATGCGATATGCTTTAAGACCGCAGTTAAAATCATGAATCTTAATTCCAGTCAGCGCGCTGGTGGTTTTATTAAAAAATTTTGACGGCAATGTCTTGCCAAGGGGATCGTGGCGGGTCTTTTTCCAGCCGCTGACCAGATCCCAGCCATCATTGAGCTTATCTAGCAAGTGGGGAATCTCTGCCGGATCATCCTGAAGGTCACCATCCATCGTGATGACAAATTCACCATCCGCCGCGTCAAAGCCGGCCTGCAGCGCATCGGCTTTTCCCTTGTTGAAGCGAAAATGAATTGCTTTCACATTTTCAAATTGCTTCGCCAGCCAGTTTAGCAATTCAGGTGTGCCATCACTGCTGCCGTCATTCACAAATAGTATCTTACCATCATATCGCTCTTTGATGAAAAGCTCTTGAAGTCGCTTTGTAAGCTCTTCCAGTGTGCCTTCTTCATTAAAAACTGGTATCAGAACTGTAAGCTTTATCATTTATGGGAGTTCCTCTAGTCGTTTAATCGCTTCTGCATAGTCCGGCGTGATTTCCACCGCTTTTTGAAAAGCCTCCTTTGCTGCTGCGAGATTCTCCAGAGCCAAGAGTATTTCTCCACGGTGAAAATAAATTTCTGAGCTGTTGCCATCCAGCTCGATGGCTTTTTCTACATATTCCAGCGCTTTCTGATAATTGCCAATTCTGAAGTAAATCCATGCTTTCGTATCATAGTAAGCGCCGTTTTGCGGGTCAATTTCCAAAGCTTGACTCACATAATCCAAAGCCAGGTCAAGCTGGATTCCCCGAATTGCTAGGCTGTAGCTGTAATTATTCAGCGCCATTTCATCTTTGGGCTGGCTCTTGATCAAATCATCATATATCGCATCAGATTTCTCATATTGCTTTGCCTGCTCATAAAGTATGGCAAGGGTATGCTTTAGTTCCCGATTGTCGGGCATAATTTGTATGATTTTTTCATAATAATAAATTGCTTCTTGAGAATTACCGATATAATTGTAAACCAAGGCTGTCATCTGCAAAAGCGGCAATTCATCAGGAAATCGCTCTCTGGCCTTACTGAGAATCCGTATTGCATCTTCATATTTGTCTTTTTTAAAAAGCCAGATGACATAATTTTGAAAAGCCTGAATAGGCGCACCTGTATCCTGAACTGACCGCTCGTAATAAAATATAATTTCATCATCATCGTCAGTCATTTCCGCGAGTTGCGCCCTCCATAAAGATATCCAGGTGTTTTCCTGCCAGCGAGGCATTAATTTTTCTACCTGTTCGCTGGCAAGGGAATAATACGCATTGTCCATTAGCAAACCGGTATAGAGCAAACGCAGCTCGAAATTATCTGGCTCACGCTGAAGCCAGTTTTCCATCATTTTCATTTTGATTTCATCAAGCTCCTGGACAAAAAACATTTTCATCAAAGTATTTCGATATCTTTTTTCCTCTGGAAAGAGAATAGTCAGCTTTTCCAGAATCTGCAAAGCCTGCTGGTAGTCATTTATATCCTGGCTATAGTCAAAAAGTTTGGTAAGAATTTCTTCATTTTCAGGGTCTAGCTGCAAAGCAGTGTTTAATTTATCAATTGCCTCATAATATTGTCCTGTTTCAGCGAGATAATCAGCCATCACAATATAATTTTCGATATTGTCTGGTTGAATCTGAAGCGCTTTCTCCCAATAGATTATAGCTTGGTCTTCGTATCCAGTGAGGTGACTCAGCTCAGCAATAACCCGCAGGTAGTGGGCATTATCCGGCACAATCGCCGTGGCTTTGAGGTAAGCAGCCAGCGCTTCATCAAGATTTTGAAGCATTAGATAAAGCTCACCAATCTGCTCGTAGAGAAAGGCAGATTTGGAATCAAATTTTACCGCTTCCTGATATTCATAAAGGGCTCTGTGCAAATCGCCATTTTTCCTGGCAAGTTCAGCAAAAAACGCCCTCTGGATAGCCTGTGTGGGGTAGTGCCGCAAGCTATCTGCCACACTCAATTCCGGAGTTTCCGGGGCGGGCAATTTTGTGCTGGATTCTTGTTTTTCGCTCTGCCTGGGAGTAGAACATGAGGCAAACAGAAGCAAAACAGTTAGTATTACAATCAGATTTTTCATAAGAGGCAATTTAATGGACTTTCCAACTATTTCCAAGGAGTTCGTCAGCGCCAGTGATGCCAGGAAATTAGTTTTTTAAAGATATTTTTTCTTTGTCTGCTTTCGATTCCCAGGTGGCAATCACACGGTTGCCAGCAAGTTTCTTAGCTTCATACATCGCTTCATCTGCTGTGGTGATAAACTCCTCCAGCGTTTGGCCATCTTGCGGATAAACTGATAGGCCGATGCTGATAGTCATTCTTTCAGGTATCTGATTAAAATTAAAGGGATATTCGGCAATTTTTTTACGAATTCGCTCAGCAGTCCGGTATGCGCCATCCATTTTTGCATTGGCAAGGACGACAGAAAATTCTTCGCCGCCATATCTTCCGACGATATCAATGGCTCGCACACTACTTTTAATGATATCCGCAACAGTCCTCAACACATAATCGCCATAGACGTGTCCGTAAGTATCATTGATTCGCTTGAATTTATCCAGGTCTAGCATGAGATAGACCAGGGAATAGTGATGCCGCTCAGCGCGAAGCATCTCTTCTGTAACCCGCTCTTTGAAAGCCCGGTGATTGAATAGTCCAGTAAGCCCGTCAATTGTGGCTATCATCTTCATTGTATGATAGAGCTTCAGGCGATAAAAAGCAGATGCAAAATTATATGAGATCAGGGAGATTAAATCGCGGTCACGGGCAATATAGTTATTTTTTTGGCGGGATTCCAAGCTAATGGCTCCTAATACATTGTCACCGACCACAAGCGGGGCACCCAAGAGACTTTGGTAGGCTAAGTTTTTCAGGTCACCAGGGAAAAATCTCTCTTTAACCGGATAGTCAACAGCCCCTTTACCAATCAAAACCGGCTCTTTGATAGCGATGATATGGCTCCAAATACTTTTCACCAGCGGAAACTCGGTATTTTCCCCTATGCCATCGGCTACATTGCTGGTGTAAAGTATATGTCC
>DSDE01000357.1 GCA_011049095.1 Fidelibacterota bacterium | reverse complement strand
GATCAAAGCTTCTCAAATGAGTGAATTGATTTACAGCACCGGCTCGCTCATACCTGATGAAGAAGTAGAACTGGCATTTGAAACTGGTGGCAAAATAATTGGCCTCTATTTTAAGGATGGTGCCCGGGTAAGAAAAGGAGATTTACTGGCCAAACTCAACGATGAGCAGCTACAGGCTCAGCTTATGAAACTCAAAGCCCAGATTAAGCTGAGCAAAGAGCGGGAATTTCGCCAGAGGCAGCTACTGGAAAGAGGCGCAGCCAGTCAGGAAGCTTATGATCAAGCTGCCACTGAACTCCAGGTGATTGAAGCAGATATCAAGCTGCTTGAAGCACGTATCTCTGAAACAGAGCTGCGAGCCCCCTTTGATGGCGTTATCGGCTTGAGAATGATTAGTGAAGGCGCCATCGCCACATCCCAGACTAAAATTATCCGCCTGGTTAAAATCAGCCCGTTAAAGGTGGAGTTTTCCATACCCGAACGCTATGCCGGGGAACTAAGACCCGGTTTTCCAATTGAGTTTTCTTTGGATGGCAGCAAGAAATCTTTTAGCGCTGTAGTGTATGCCATAGACCCTAAAGTGGATATGTTGACCAGGACTATTAGTGTGCGTGCGTTTTATGCCAATGATAATGAAGAGCTTAAACCGGGGCGATTTGCCCAGGTTAAGGCCATTCTTTCCGAGATAGATGCTGCGATAGCCATTCCCAGTGAAGCCGTGATACCGGAAATGGAAGGTGAAAAGGTATTTATTTACAAAAATGGGCTGGCCATAGAGAAAAGAGTTGATATTGGCTTGCGCACTGAATCACATGTGCAGGTCCGCTCTGGCCTGGAATTTGGTGATACCCTTCTGACTACTGCAATTTTACAGCTCCGCCATAAAAGTCCGGTTTTTCTGGATACAGTGATTGTCGGTGAGGTCTTATAGTGAGTCTTTCATCAATCAGTATTCGTCGTCCTGTCTTGGCTACTGTTTTTTCTCTGGTTATTTTGCTTTTGGGCGGCATTGGAATGACTTATCTTGGCGTTCGGGAATTTCCCAGTGTTGATCCGCCAATTATTTCTGTACGCACCAATTATCCTGGTGCAAATTCTGATGTAATCGAAACTCAGATAACAGAGCCACTGGAACAGGCCATCAACGGCATTCCAGGCATCAGAACGCTCACAAGCCGAAGCAGCCAGAGCAGCAGCAATATAACAATCGAGTTTAACTTATCGGTGGATATGGAAACAGCCGCCAACGATGTGCGGGATAAGGTATCGCAGGCACAGCGTTTTTTACCGCGGGACTGTGACCCGCCCATTGTATCCAAAGCCGATGCCGATGCCAGTCCTATTATGATGATAGCCGTCAGGAGCGCTCAGCGCAATCTTCTGGAACTCTCGGAGATTGCTGAATTAACTTTTAAAGAGCAGCTACAGACTATAGACGGCGTCAGTGGTATCGTTATTTGGGGCTTGAAGCGATATGCGATGCGAATTTGGTTAGACCCTGCTAAATTGGCGGGCTATAATCTGACGCCTATGGATGTGCGTAATGCCATTGCCCGTGAAAACGTGGAGCTTCCTGCTGGCAGTATTGAGGGTACAAATACCGAGCTAACAATTCGGGCATTGGGGCTTATGTCAACGCCCTACGAGTTTAATAATTTGATAATCAGGCAAACAGGTGATCATACTGTTCGCCTGAGTGATATTGGCAGAGCTGAATTGGGGCCTGAAGATTTGCGGGGTATTCTCAAAGTAAATGGTATTCCTGCCGTGGCAACTGTCATCATACCACAACCAGGTGCAAATCATATAGAAATTGTTGATGAAGTTTATCAGCGTCTTGAGTATATACAAAAGGACCTACCGGATGATATTAGCTATGAAATTGGCTTTGACAACACTGAGTATATCCGAAAATCAATCAGTGAAGTGCAATATACCATTTTTCTGGCTTTTGTGCTAGTCGTTATAATTATTTTCCTGTTTCTGCGCGATTGGCGCACAAGCATTATTCCTATTCTTGTAATTCCTGTCTCACTGGTTGGAAGCTTTTTTATTATGTATATCGCCGGCTTCTCAATCAATGTCCTGACACTATTAGCCATCGTGCTGTCGATTGGATTAGTGGTGGATGATGCTATCGTAATGATGGAAAATATTTACGTGAAAATAGAGCATGGAATGACGCCCTACGAGGCTGGTATCAAAGGCGCTAATGAGATATTTTTTGCTATTATCTCCACCACGATCACCCTTGTATCAGTGTTCTTTCCCATTGTTTTCCTCGAAGGTATGACTGGAAGACTATTTCGGGAGTTTAGTATTGTCATTGCTGGTGCTGTGACTATTTCCTCCTTTGTCGCGCTGACCTTCACACCGATGCTTTCAACAAAATTGCTTAAAACTCGACATAAGCGGGGCAGCTTATATCAATTTACGGAAAAAATTTTCGTCGCCATTAATAATGCATATCAAAAGTCTCTGGATCTATTTCTAGAAAAAAAATATATAGCCATTATCGTTTTAACTGGTGCTTTATTATTGGTCTTTCTCCTTTGGCGAATAATTCCAGCGGAAATGGCGCCTTTGGAAGACCGCTCACAGCTCACGATTCAAGTCAGTTCACAGGAAGGTTCAACATACGAGTTTAATTATGACTATATCGAATCAATCTCCAAGATGATAACTGAGAAAATCCCCGAGAATATCAAAAAATTAGAACGAGCCTGGACAGGTGGCGGATTTTTGCGTATTGAGCTTTCAAAGCCTGCTGAAAGAGATAGAAGCCAGCAGATGGTTGCAGACCAGCTTAAAAATGAACTCACCAAAATGACTAAGGGCAGAGCCAGCGTCATTCAGCAGTCCACATTTGGCGGCAGGCAAGCCAGATTGCCTGTGCAGTACGTTTTGCAAGCGCCAACGATCGATAAACTCAAAGAGCTTCTGCCCGAATTTATGGCGGCAGTTAATGAGAATCCTACTTTTGTGATGGCCGATGTCAATCTGCGTTTTTCCAAACCGGAACTTCAGGTTATTATAAATCGTGATAAAGCCAATCTGCTTGGTGTGTCAACTCAAAATATTGGCCAGACGCTACAATTAGCCCTTAGTGGGCAACGTTTTGGCTACTTTATGATGAATGGCAAGCAGTATCAGATTTTAGGCGAATTTGCCCGAGAAGACCGAAACAAACCTCTGGACCTAAAATCTCTCTATGTGCGAAATGACAAGGGACAGATGGTGCAATTAGATAATTTTGTGACGGTGCAGGAATCGACTGCTCCGCCGCAGCTCTATCGCTATAATCGCTTTGTGGCCGCCACCATTAGCGCAGGCCTGGCAGATGGCAAAACCATCGGGCAAGGGATTGAGGAGATGGATAAGATTGCGGCCAGGATTTTGGATGACAGTTTCCGGACTGCCTTAGCCGGAGATTCCAAAGACTTTTTAGAAAGCTCATCCAGCCTGATGTTTGCATTTCTCCTGGCTATTATTCTCATATTTCTCGTTCTCTCGGCACAGTTTGAAAGTTTCAAAGACCCCATAATTGTAATGATGACTGTACCACTTGCCCTTACCGGTGCACTCCTTTTTATGTGGTATTTCAATGTGACGATGAATATTTTCAGCCAGATAGGCATTATTATGCTTATTGGACTGGTTTCTAAAAATGGTATTCTCATTGTAGAATTTGCCAATCAACGAAAAAATGCCGGAATGAGTAAGCTTGAGGCTATCCGCTATGCATCCAGTGCGCGCTTCAGACCCATTTTGATGACCAGTCTGTCCACAATTTTAGGTGTTTTGCCGCTGGCAATGGGCTGGGGTGAAGGCGCTCAGAGCCGCGTGGCAATGGGAGTTGCCGTTGTGGGCGGGCTTTCACTTTCCACTATTTTGACGCTCTATGCCGTGCCTGCTATATATCTATTTATTTCTACTGAGCTTAATGGTGATAACAAATAAAACAGGCGGCCGATTTCCATCTTGAAATAAAATTCACAGATTAGCCACACTTGATAAGTCCTTGTATGCTGTATAGACACAGCTAATCCGAGCTCAAGCTCAGTCAGGCTCAATTGTGCTTTGATGCCCATCCTTTTTGCTGATTGAGCTAAGCATTCCGGCGAGTATGAGCGCAGCGCCAATCCACACCTTCAAGGCTGGCATTTCTGAAAGAAGGATCCAGGCGCCCCCGGCGGCAAAGACCGGCTCCAGACTGTAAATAATACCCGCTTCCGTTTCACTGATAAATTTTTGGTAATGATTTTCTATGGTATAGGAAAAAGTGGTAGCAAAAACAGCGCAGAAGAGAATGGCCTCCCAGGCCGGCAAACTAAGAGGAATCGCCATATTTCCCGCAGGAATAATACCAATGGCGCTCACTATCCCGACGGTGAATAACTGGATTGTAGTGATCTGGATGGAATCGTGTTTTGGCGTTTCATAGCTGACCCAGACGACGTATATAGCAAATGAGACGGCGCAGGCTAAAACCCATAAATCACCGGCGGAAATATGTTCATAACCTTCAAAAGCCATAACAGCCAAGCCAAAAAAGCTGATGAATGCCGCCAGATATTGCCGCTTTGTAGGTTTGTGATCACTTGTCAACGCTGTGAAAAAAGGGATGAAAACCACAAAAAGTCCTGTGATAAATGCTGCTTTTGCAACGGTGCTAGTCTGCAAGCCGATGGTTTGGAAAAGATATGAAGCTGCCAGGAGCAAGCCCATAAAAAACCCCTTTATAAGAGTCTTTTGAGATAAATTTCTGAATCTTCTCAGGAAAATAATCAGCAAGAGCATCGCTGCAATAATGAAGCGCCAGGCTAAAAAGCTCCACACACCGGTGATGGCCGTCCCTTCTTTAACATATATAAAAGTTAGCCCCCAGAAAAAAGTAGCCATAAGTAGTAAGATTCGGCTTTTCAGGACAAGGTAAGGGCTAACATTCATTTTATTATTTCAGCAGAATAATTTTCCGGTGGGTGACCTGGATATCGCTTCGCAACTGCAGCAGGTAGAGTCCTGAGGGAGCTGTATCCCCATTTAGAAGGGTGCCAGTCCAGATTAGCTGTAAGCGTCCTGAAGGGGCATTTTCTATATTTTGTTGCCAGATTTTCCTGCCTGTAATATCATAGATTGCAAGATAGGCCGGACCTGAATCAGGTAATTCAAAAGGTATAGTGAACTGATTATTGGAGGGATTGGGAAAGGGAGGCAATAGTGCAAATTGACGAGGAATATTTTCATTAACTGATACAATACCCGAAGAGACATAGGGCGTAGGCTCACCTTCATTTTCGTGAATATCCACTGCAGTGACAACGTAGCGAAAGGCCCTGCCGCTTGTAACGGTGGTATCAATAAAGCTGCAACTGTCAAGACTTAGCAGAAAATAGTGATCACTGGGATAAACGACAGAATATTTGGTGCGATAAATGTTGAAATAAGCCAAATCCGCATCATCTGGAGCAGTCCAGCTAAGATAGACGCTGTTACCATTAAGTATATCTGCGGTGAGGTTTTGTGGAATACCAGGCGCCAGATTGTCGGATACAATAACTCTGAAGCTATCACTGATAGCATATTCTCCATAACGCAGACGGATAAACAGCATCGGGTCAGCAGCTTGAAAGTGGGTCAGCGGCGATTCAATTTCCCATAAATATTGGGCTGCATTTTGGGGAATGAGGCTATCACAGATAAACCAACCATTACCCGTATCAGCATCCACGTAATAGATAGCTGAATCACCTGACAGTTCATAAGCAGATGGCAGGAAATGTGCCTGTAGAAAGCCGCCCTGATCATTGGGACGGTCCCCAATTGAATATATCCATAATTGGGTTGAATCCAGCACTCTGATAGCATCCTCCTTAATTGCCCAATCACTGTAATCGCCATCCCGCACAGTTAATTTCGGTGTAAATAGCCCACTACTCGTATAAGTGCCTGTAAATAATGAATCATTACCCTCATTTATGCTGTCATTTCCCAGGTCCCACAAATAAGATTGCGGAGCGCCGCCCCCAATTGCAGTAAAAGTAACATTAAATGGCGCATAGCCAAGACTTGTATCAATGGCAAAAGCAGCGTGAAGCGGATTCACTAAAGTCCAGCGTGCAGCATCAAAGAGCAGCTTTCCAGAACCTTCGGGACTTCCATCGCCCAGATAGAGAAATTCCTTTCCTGTGGCAGAGAACTTATAATGGCCAAGCTCTGCCCACATCGAATCATTTTCGACTTGGTTAATGATTATAGAATCCTTACCGTGTTGATGAATGATTTGATAGCGGGCGGCGGTAGCGGCATCACTCCATTGAGGTATCCAGCTTTCCACCTTATAAATACCCGGATTTGATAATCTTGGCGTCCAGCTTGCATAATGTATATCTTGCTCACCATTATGACTGGGAATATACCAGAAATGGTTTTGGTAGCCGCTTTTTTGATCTTTCCAGTTAGCCATCGAGGCTGGCGCAGTTGTATGGAGGTAGAATCCATTTTGAAAATTCAGGTCATCAATCAGTGTATCAGCTATCGCTGGCGGTGTGATATGTTGCGGTATCGTCCAGGCGACCCCCACAAGATTAGCATATCCGTGATTATAGCCTGGCCAGTCATAATAGACATCCTTTCCATCATAGCTGGGATAGCCGGGTGTATTTTTATTGCCGTAAGGATCGTTAAAGATCAGTGTGCGTTGCCCTTCAACTTTGCCATGGGCGATGATAAGGTGTCCCGAGCTGGTTATCATCACGCACATAGTATAGGGAATTCCTGCATCTATTTCTGCAATAGCTTTATTCCAAGTGGGATTGTCATCGCGCTGGGCAGAAAATCCATGGCGATAATAATAGTTGGCCATAAAAGTCCGGGGGCTTCCTTGACCCCACATAAAACCATATCCACCGCGGGTCGTATTGCTGTTTGGATCATTTGCTCCCCAAAGATAATCTGTTTCACGATAGTAGTATCGCTCTGTGACATATCGTCCCCAGTTTGAGATGTGGGCAGACGGCCAAGAGCAAGTTGTTGGCCATTCTGGCAGCAGATTGTAATAGGCAATGACCATTATTGCTGCGGTAGGCGCGCAGCTCCAGTGACCGTTATGCCAATCCGGCGTATCATAAACTTGGTGAACATAGGGTATATCCAAGCTCTTGCTGCTTTTTTGAGCAGGGGAGAGGTGATTTGATTCAACCCGTGGCAGATTAATTCTTAGCGGGGAGTCCAATTTATTCTCGAGGGGAAGGTAGTCACTACGGAAAATTGCTTCTCCGGCTCCAAAATAAAAAACCATTCCATCACGACTCACATAAGGTTTATGTTCGAGAATGTTAGGGCTCTGCGTCAGATTCTTCAGCGACCGGTTGGCGAGCTCATATCGCCAAATATCTGACTCTATCACTTTAGGACCATCTAATTGGACTTTTTCATAGAGGATGCCAGAATCATTGTGCCAGACCGGGTGATATCCTTCATCGATAAAAATGATTTCGCTATTTTCAATATCATAGAGAAAAATCTGTCCCGCGAGTCCCTGATAGAGAATAAATTTGCCATTTGCACTCCATTGCGGATAAAATGATCCAATGTTGTCTGGCGATATCTGGAATTTTTCCAGGCTGGAAAGGTCCATGAGCCAAAGAATATCGTCATCATCATTAAAGACAAGTGCATCAAAATCAGGTGAAACAGGGGTCAAATTGGCATAGGAGGGGAGCTTAATTTCCCTTTGCTGCCCATCTTGCAGCAGGATGAGACTTTCACCAAGGGTAAAGGCAATATGTGCATCACGAGAAAATGAGGGCTGCCCACAAGATAAAACTGCTTCACTTAATGGAAATATAGTTCCCGCTTCCAGGTCCAGGAGCGCTGGCCTCTCTTTGCCATTTTCAATCTCTTTCACTGCAAGCATTTTGCCGTCAGGCGCTAATGTGGCATAGCGACCTGCACCAGGGTTTTCCCAGAGCAGACTTGCGCTGTCAGCATCAAGATGATAGATGGCCGAGAAGCTGAGGTCAGTATAATATAGATTCCCAT
>DSDE01000209.1 GCA_011049095.1 Fidelibacterota bacterium | reverse complement strand
GCCATTAAACCAAGAAAAACTAAGCCCAGGCCAGAAAAAATGGATGCAGTTTGTTCGAGACCATTATCCAAAGACATTTGAGTTCACAGCCAATCAAACAGAGCTTATCCTGCCCATTCTCGCTGATGAGCAACAGCAAGTTTCAAAAGGCCTTGGTTTATTTCAGAAAGAATGGGGCGGTACAAAAGCGATGCAAAATATACCGGCCATTTTTATCATTGACAAAGAGGGGATTCTCAGATTCAAGTATATAAGCCAATCCACAACTGACCGACCTTCCGCCAGGGAAATAGTTCAGTATCTTGAATATATTAACGAAGACTGATTTCAATTCATCTAAATCGTTTCGAAAACAAACTTTTTAGAAGAAAATTCAAGCGCTCCTGCCGCTAATAATGAATACACCTGGGTTTCTAGAAAAATATGCTGAATAATCAGCTTATTTCAGGCAGACCTGTTTTAAAGGACTTTTTTTATAAATTTCGACATGAAAATTATACATATGTTATTGTGCTTCTTGAGTCTCTGCAGCCTGTTAAGAGCTCAGACCTTTGATAATCTCAGCTTTGGTACTGATAGCACTTTTGATATTCTTACCTGGAATATTGAAGATTTCCCAAAAAATGGCGTAACTACCGCTTGCTCATCGAAGCTATTGAAGCGCTCTCACCGGATTTGCTGGCAATTCAAGAAGTGAGCGATACCAACGTATTTTGGCAGGTGGTGGGCAGCCTGGAAAATTACAGCGGCTATCTGAAGTCTGGCTATTTTGCAGGCCTGGCATATATCTATCATACACATCTCTTACAAATCAATGATATTTATGAGATTTATACAAGCTATCCCTACTGGAGTCCCTTCCCAAGATCGCCGATGGTGATGGACCTTTGGTTCGAGAATGAGCGTTTTTAGGTAATCAACAATCATTTCAAATGCTGCGGCGATGGCATATTAGATGAAGATAATGTCAATGATGAAGAGACACGGCGGCTCATCGCCAGTAATTTATTAAAAGAGCATATTGATCAAAATCTGGCTAACGAGAAAGTTATTCTCCTTGGCGATCTGAATGACAATCTCTGCGATGCTTCCGAAAACAATGTTTTTCGGGAAATTTTTCAGGAAAGTCTGAACTATTGCTTTACCGATTATGAGATTGCCTCCGGAAACAGCTCGAACTGGTCATATCCCAGCTGGCCATCTCATTTGGACCATATCCTGATTACAAATGAACTTTTGGGCGCTTTTGAGCCTCGCGGCTCCGAGATTCGCACCCTTAAACTTGGTGAATATTTCAGCAGTTGGTGGGGCTATGACCAAAATCTCAGCGATCACCGCCCGCTTGCGCTGAAGCTCTTTCTCCAGCAGCCGGTCAAAATCAAGCATCACAGCCATAGCAAAGACTTTTTTTCCGTGTCGCCAAATCCCTTCAATTCTCAGGCTCGCTTTCAATTTGATTCGCATGAAGAGAAAATTAATTTAGAAATATATGACATCTATGGGAGACAGGTCTTTTCCAAGGAGCTTCAATATGGCCAAAATAATCTGCTATGGGATGCTTCCGAACTCAGCGCTGGTCTCTATATCGCTCGCTGCATTCTTGAAAATGGACTAAAAACAAGCGCCAAACTAATTCTATTGAAGTGAGCGCTTTTCTAAAATAATGAATTAGTCCAGCCCTAACACAAACAATGAGGACGAAAAAATGAATCTGGAAAAACTTGGCCATTATCCCGAACTCGAAAAATATCTGACAGAAAATCAACTAAGCGATTTCAGCGCCGGCAGAGTAAGTGCAGAACATAAAGAGCGTTTTATCGTTAGGACTGCTAAAGGTGAATATGAGGCAGAAATCACTGGAAATCTGCGTTTTAGCGCTCAGAGTGGTGAAGATTTTCCTGCAGTAGGCGATTGGGTGGCGCTGACCGTTCTTGATGATGATAATGCCATCATTCACAAAATACTGCCCCGTTTCTCAACTTTCAAAAGGTAGGCAGTCGGGCAATATGGTGAAACGCAGATAATCGCCACAAACATCGATTTCGCTTTTCTCTTACAAGCTGCCGACCGTGACTTTAATATCAATCGCCTGGAAAGATATCTCAGCATCTGCCATAGCTCCAAGGTTCAGCCTATTATCATTCTCAGCAAAACTGATCTTATTGATTCCAATAATCTTACAGAACTTTTGGAAAGATTACGCTCCCGCATTGAGAATGTGTCGGTCCTGGCAATCAGCAATTTGAGCCGAAGCGGCTATGATAAAGTACAAAAACTCATTGAGAAAGGGAAAAGCTACTGCCTGCTGGGTTCATCCGGAGTAGGAAAATCCACACTGCTGAACAATCTCTCCGGCAAATCTATAATGAAAACCGAGGCCATCAGCAATAGCACTCATAAAGGACGGCATATCACCACCCACCGTGAACTTATTATTTTGGAAAATGGCGGTATCTTTATTGATAATTCCGGAATGCGGGAACTAGGCATAGCCGATGGTGCAGGCGGTCTGGAGGCGACTTTCAGCAAGATTACCGAGCTTTCGCAAAATTGCAAATACAAGGACTGCAGTCACAGCAGTGAAACGGGCTGCGCCGTCATTGCCGCCCTTGAAGTTGGAGAAAACAGCAGCAGCTCCTACGAAAATTATCTAAAGATTAGTCGTGAAAAAGCCCATTTCGAGAGCAGTGCAGCCCAGCGGCGTAAAAAAGATAAAAAATTGGCAAAAATCGTGAAAAACTACAAAAAAGAGATCAAAAAACGGCGCTAAAGCCTAGCTGGCTTCATTTTGATATCAAGGTTTAGAATCACTGCTGTCCTAAATAATCTGGAAAGCTGATTACAATACTTTATTTACAGTGTCTTGAAAACTGAGATTTGAGGATTCTCGGTTTAATCCCCCAAAATCTCATTTACTGCATCTATCCTTTTCTTCTTAATTTGGCTTGATCCGTCAGGGGACGGACAGGTCCAAATTAAGCAGCACTTCGACTCCGCTCAGTGACCGGGGCTGTCACAAATTCGGGGAAGATTCTGCATGAAGGCCCTGATTAAAACAGCCAGTATAATCCAATTTATGGATAGTAAATATTTATTTTGGACAGATGAGGTTTAGGATATTTAAAACTCGAGAATAAAGCCACCCATTGGCACCGGTTTAAACTGGAGAATTTCCCCGACAGTGCCATCTTCGGCATAGGTATAGTCCCAGATATTATCGCGGTTGAGAATATTTTGAATATTGAAATAGCTGATGAGGTGTTTATTGACAAATTTGACACGCCATTCTAGATTCAGGTCCAGGCGGCTGTAGTAAGGATAACGTTTTTGATTAAAAGATTGGTCTGACGGAATAAACCAGCGGCGACGCTGCGGGTCGTATATCGGTGATGTATAGGGTCTTCCGCCGCTGTAGCGATACCGAACACTAATGGTAAACTCGTCGGCGTCCCATGTGAGAATTTTTTGCAGGAAATTCCAGTCTGGTGATTTTTTCCAGCGATAAGCAGCTACCGCATTGGCGATATGGCGATAATCATAAGCCGATGAAAACCACACATTCAATCGAGGATCATATCTTTCAGAAACAGAATAGCTATAACTGAGAATTGCATACCAGTTGTCATACATCTTCTTATGAAAGTAAAGCTCGAGCCCCTTAGAACGGGCTTTATCGCCACTGACATAATAGCTGAATTTATCGCTGGTATCGGCGGTGAGAAAGTTGTTTCCCGTGAGCAGATCACGATAATCTTTTGTGTATATTTCAGCAGAAAATTTTATACTCTCAGCGAGATAGAGCTCAATGCCGCCAATCAGTTGATCGCTGTATTTTGATTTGAGAGGGTCTAAATCATCGCTGTTGGCAATTCTCGAAAGATAAATTTCATTTTCCAGAATTTCAAAATAGTGTGGGGTTTGATAATGCCGTCCATACCCAAGATTGAGATTCAGCAGCGGCGAGGCGGCGTAGCTCATCCCCAGGCGGGGAGAAATTGTAAGCTCGTCATTCATCTTAAAATGATCAGCCCGCATACCTAAAATCAAAGTAAGCTTTGGCACCGGGTGAAAATTGAGACTGGTAAAGGCGTGGTTTTTCTGGGTTTGATTGATTTCATCGAAAATATAAGCCCGATAAACGGTATCTATTGCGGTGACATTTCCGTCAAGATCATAGAGAAAAAGTGTATCTTGCCCAATATCGTGGAGAAAATCCAGTGTGATCCGCTTGATCTGCCCACCAGTTTGAATATCCAGCAAGTCACTGATTTTATGTGAGTAATACCCTTTTAACGCGGTTTCGGATTCGATATCTTTCACAAAAACATAGTCGGTAAAATTACCGTCATCTAAATAGCGATCCACATCATAGCCATATTTTACTGAATTGCGATAGAGTGTAAACCGGCTAAAACTCTTTGGCGTCCAGTTGGTGGTGAGTGATGCGCCAGTGGCATAGATATAGCCATCAGACGTGACTTTTTCAGCGCCTCGAGACCATGAATCACCATCTTCCGAGGCCTCAATGCTGATGTCATCTTTGCCATAGACATAATTTAAAGCCAAGCGATTGCGCTTGGAGAATTGCCAAACGATTTTCCCCTGAGTATTCCAATAATGGGGAATAGCCGAAAGACCAAAACCACCGGCGATGAGGTCCAGATAACTCTTGTGATAGGTCAGCAGATATGAACCACTGCCACTGAAAGCAGGACCTTCCGCAGAGGCACCCAGACCAGCCATTCCCATATCAATATAGTACTGACGGTTTTCACGGCTGCCCTCACGAAATTGAATATTCATCACTGAGCTGGCTTTGTCGCCAAAAATGGCAGGAAATGCGCCGGCGTAAAAATCGATATTCTGAATAAATTCCGAATTAATCAGATTGATGGGGCCGCCACCAGAGCCTGGCTGTCCAAAATGGTTGGGATTGGGAATTTCGATATCATCCATCACGAAAAGATTTTCGCCGGGTGCGCCGCCGCGAATGATGATCTCATTCATCTGGTCTGTACCGCTTGCTACAGAGGGCAATACCTGCACTGAGCGCTGAATATCCATCATACTGCCGGGATCGCTGCGGATTTCAGCCAAATCAATGCTCCTTTCTGAAACCACCGCCCCTTTTGATTTTTGAAATGAAGGCGCCACCACCGTCACACCACCGAGACTCAAAACATCGGGCTCCAGCTCAATATTCAGCGTTGTGTAATTTCCGGGATGAATACTTACATTCAACTTTTTCAATTCTTTATAACCCATCATTGAAAATCGGATGTGGTGGGTGCCAGCCGGAATGTCAGACAGAGTGTAAATGCCCTCTTCATCTGTCATAGTGCCCCAATCAGTGCCATGGATAATAATATTCACTGCGGCCAAAGGGTGGCTGCTTTTACGGTCAATCACTCTGCCGGATACAGCGCCTTTCTGAATCTCCGTCTGGGCTGTCCCTATGCTTGCCAGCATCAAGCTGATATAAACCATAATAGTAATTTTTCGTGTCATAACAGCAATCCTTTCGACTCTTTTCTCGGATACAATTCATTCCACCAACTCATTCTCATCGGCGCTAAATTATGTTATTCTCCAAATTAAAAAAGAACATTTAGCGTTAAACTTGCCATCTCCATAACAAGTTGAGTCACATCACATTGAAATTTACGAATGCTCCTTTTCACATATTAATAATTTAATCAGGGCCGAAGCTTTGTCATTTTTTCTCAATTTTTAGAATTTTCTTTTTGTTGACAAGGAATATTTGAATAAGTTCTGATGAAGGAGAAACTATGGAAAGAAAAGGAAGAATCACAGCGCTAATTTTACTTTGGGCACTGGCTTTTGCCGGTACTGAGCAAGACATTCTCAATGAAATGATAGAAAATCAAGGGGCTGCCTGGACAGCGGGTGAAAACTGGGTTACGGAGCTTTCGCTTAGAGAGCGACGCGGGCTCTTAGGCGAATGGAAGAGCTTTCCCAAACCGGAAGCGCCTTTCATTCAGTTGGAAGCGACAAAAAATCTGCCTCCTGCGCTGGACTGGCGCAATAATGGCGGCAATTTCGTCACGCCGGTTCGCAATCAGGGAAGCTGCGGCTCCTGCTGGGCATTTTCGGCAGTAGGGCAGATTGAGAGCTGGAAGATGATTTTGGAAAATTCGACCATACCACTCGACCTGAGTGAACAATTTTTGCTGAGCTGCACTGCAGGAAGCTGTCAGGGTTGGAGTCACGTTTCAGCTATTGACTATGTGGTGCAATATGGCATCCCCTCTGAAAGCTGCTTCAGCTACACAGCCAATGATCAGACACCCTGCAGCAATGTGTGTCCTGACTGGCAGAGTGAGGCGATTCACATTCCCGGCTGGGGCTATATCACGCTGGCCGATCCGAATGTGGAAGCCATTAAGCAGGCCCTGACCCGGCATCCGGTATCGGCATCTTTTACAGTTTACAGTGACTTCTATAGCTATAGCGGCGGTGTCTATGAGCATATCAGCGGCGAAGAAGAAGGCGGACATGCCATTGTTATTGTAGGCTATAACGATGCTCAGCAATGCTGGATTGTGAAGAATAGTTGGGGGCCAAACTGGGGCGAAAACGGCTATTTCAGAATTAAATGGGGCGAGGCCGGCATTGGTGAATATATCCCTTTCATCTATGATTCAATGACTGATGGAAATATATTTTTCTCTGAAGACAGCATCGAAGTGACAATGCGCCCCAATAGCATAAAAAATGTATCTTTGACTCTGAGCAATCAATCAAATGGCACAGCAGAAGCGCTGTTGCTGGATTATTGCCTAAATGAAAAGACCTATTTTCATGCCAGCAATGAACGAAAATTTCGCAACAAAGGCTGGTGGTGTGCCGATACAGCCATTGGCGGCTATGGTAATCACTGGCTGCAATATCTGGAATTGCAGAATATTGATCTCAGCGGCAGCAGTGCGCCTATTTTAGAATTTATGCTTTCTTATGCCATCGAGGAGCCCGTTGATGCAATTGCACCTTACGACGGCTGGGATGGCGCAAATGTCTGGCTAAGCAGCGATAATGGCCAAACTTATCAAGTTGCAGAGCCCCTTTCACCTGAATACAATTGCCGAAGTTTATGGTCTTTTGGCCATAGCGACCAAGGTTGGAATATGGGGGCTGGAATTCCAGGCTGGGCAGGGAAAAACAGCCGCTGGCAGACAGCACAATTTGATTTAAGCGAATATGCTGGCGAAAACATAAACCTTCGCTTTGCCTTTGCTTCAGATATGGGTTTTTGCACCCTTTCTGATGACAGCTATTTTGGATTTGCCGTTGATGAAATTGTTATTTTTGAGAATGAGGACACCCTCTATCACCATGCTGCCGACGACCTCAATAATCTTACTTTAAAAGGCCAGCGGGAATATGAGAGTGTTTCCTGGCTCACCTGCACACCTAAAGGCGGCGTGATTGAAGCCGGCGATTCATTGGAAATTAATCTAACAATTAACAGCGCCGGACTCCCTGAAGGCAGCTATGAGCTCATTCTGCAACTAATGCAAAATGACAGCAGCGCCACAGAAAAATTCGTCACCCTCCTGCTTGATGTCAGCAGCGGCCCCAGCACTATCACAAATAGCGGGATTCCCGTAGATTTTCAGCTGATTAAAGCTTATCCAAATCCCTTTAACGCTTCAGTTACTTTTGAAATTGATGAATCTTTACAACAAAGGGATGCGGTGCTGAGAATCTTTGACCTGAAGGGGCGGCAGCAGTGGGAAAGGCCTGTCAGCAGTCAAACATTTATCTGGAATGGACACAGTCAGAGCGGCTTTCCCTTAGGCAGCGGCATCTATCTCTATCAACTAAGTTTGGCAGCAAAAACACTGCATAGCGGTAAAGTGGTGATGCTGAAGTGAGGGAAAAAGGTTGAGGATAAGGTTGAGAATAAGAATTGAAGAAATGGAGTGATGGAACGAGACAAGCCCGAAGGGGTTGAATACTGATAGCCCTGGTTGAAACCCACGGGACACAAGTTCCACTTCCAAACCCCCAGCCCAGAAAGGCCTGCAATCTTAGCCGTAAGGGTGAGGGTTAGATTAAGATTAAGGTTGAGGTT
>DSDE01000012.1 GCA_011049095.1 Fidelibacterota bacterium | reverse complement strand
GCGGCTGATGGTCACTTCGCCATCTTCTAAAGGCTGCCGCATTACCTCCAAAACCGGCTTTTTAAATTCGGGAAATTCATCGAGAAAAAGAACGCCATGATGTGCCAGACTAACTTCGCCGGGGCGAGGATAGCGGCCACCACCCACCAAAGCGCTGTCGGATGTGGTATGATGAGGCGATCGAAAGGGTCTTGTGGCGATGAGTCCCGTTTCGCTGGGCACCATTCCGGCGATACTGTGAATTTTTGTGGTTTCCAGCGCCTCCTCCAGGGTCATATCTGGCAAAATTGTAGGAAAGCGCTTGGCCAGCATCGATTTACCGCTTCCGGGAGGACCGATCATCACGATATTATGTCCCCCTGCGGCAGAAACTTCCAGCGCACGCTTTACATGCTCCTGCCCCTTTACTTCAGAAAAATCATTGTGATAAACCCGGCTCTGGCCAAATATTTTATCTAAGTCAATTACAGTTGGCTCGATTGAGGGACGTCCATTGAGTACCTGCACTGCCTCCAGAAGCGTGGATACTCCCCAAATTGTGGCAGTACCGGGAATTGCTGCTTCAGCTGCATTCTCTTTCGGTAAAATAATCTGCTTTTTCCCCATTTTAGGCGCTTCAATGGCAATCGGCAATGCCCCCTTGACTGGCCTTAGTGTGCCATCCAACGCTAATTCTCCCAAAATGATTGTCTCTTCCAGAAAGCTTGATGCCACCATATCTTCCCCTGCCAAAATACCGATGGTCAACGGTAAATCAAAAGCACTGCCCTCTTTTCTTAAATCTGCCGGCGCAAGATTTTGTGTGATTTTTCGCCCAGGCATTTGAAAACCAGAGTTTTTAACTGCCGAGAGTATACGGCTGTATGACTCTTTCACCGCACCTTCTGCCAAGCCAACAAGAAAATATCGTGGTGTGCTCCGCTCGATATGGGTTTCAACGATTATCTCAAAGGCCTGAACACCTTGAATTCCTGCGCTGTAAACTTTTGTCAGCATTGGTTTCTCCTCTTTTGTCGAGGGAAATTAACCAATCAACATAAAAATTCAAACCGTATTATTCCTTTGGGCAATTTTTTTAAGTTTAGTAACTTGCCATCGTGGTAAAGAGACTTTTTCCGGTGATTGCAATCGTTTATTTTTTTTCATCTTGTTCAGCAATACCTCAAAAGGATAGTTCAGGATTCTATTTTCTTAAAGATGAACCCTTTTCTGGAAAACACGTTGAATTTTTTGGGCCGAAAATGCCGCGGGAAGAACTGCTGATTCAAAAAGGTGTCGTTTTGGTGAGGCTCTGCTACGATACCGATGGCCATCACAGAGAAACCTATGTTTATAATACGGCCGGCAAACTTCAAGAACATTTGAAGCTAGATAAAGCGGCAAATATCCTTGTACATACATTTTACTCCTCAACTGGAAGGCTTCAGGAAAAAAAGCAGTTCAATGCCGCCGGCGACTTGCTGTGGCGGGAAGTTTACAGCTACAACAGTCTGGGCATCGTCATTGAAACCACTATTTTCAATGGGAAAAACGAGATTGTCAGCCGCACTACGCTAAGTCCCGATTCCCAATCATATCATCATTCAAACAATATACTTCAACAGGAGTCAGTTTATGAATGATTTTTTATTTATTCTGCAGTTTGACAGTTTTATCACCACACTGGCGCCTGTTATTCGTCGGCTGCAAGATGCATCTTACGATGTGAAAACGATATTGATGATCCGTCGTTTTGAAAAGAACTGGATTTCTGATGATGTCAAAATACTGCTGAATGGGATTCCCTATGATATTGTATCGGAGAATGGCATCTATTCTTACCTCGATAAAGAATATCAGGTGGCCGTCATTGGTAGTGTGCCGCGAAAATTTATGCCCCGATTTGTCCGCTATTCCCGAAAAAAGGGCTATGCCACCCGCTTTGCCGCCGGCTATGTAGGGCTTTTGCTGAAGAATAATTCAGAAGGATATTTGCGAGGTGTCTATCGCCGCTCATTCTGTGATTTAATCTGGACGCCAGGCATCGAAGCTGAAAAAGCGATTCTCAATACCGGTCTTATTGATACCATGCAGACCAAAGTGATTCCCACCGGCATTCCCCGTTTTGATGCACTATATGAAAAGCTTCAGCAACAGGAGCGGAATGTGCAGGATGAGATACTCTATCTCGAGCAGCCGACTTTTCCTAAAAGCAAAACCGAGCGGCAAGAACTCTTGCTCAATATCATTCGGCTGGCAGAAAATAATCCTCAGTTCCAGATTATTCTCAAGCCTCGCTTTGCAGCAAAAACCGGACATACCCATCAATTGAAATACGCCCTTCCAGACCTGATGAGAAATTTCAAAATTCCTTCTAATCTTACTGTTTCCAATGAACCCATTCTCAAGCTTTTCCAGACGGCCCGTTATGCTCTCACCATTAGTTCCACGGCGGGAATCGAAGCGATGCTTGCCGGCATTCCCACCTGGTTTATCCAAGATTTCTGCGGCAAAGAAAATCGCTATGGCAGCCACGATTTTACGCCGCTGGGTGTGGGAATCACCTTCAAAAAGATGCTCTCAGAACGAAGGCCTTGGTTTAATCGGGAATACACTATTTCCCCGGAGCAGTCGGAGCAGCTTCAGCAATGGCTCCGCTTTGACGGCCAAAATACAGCGCGCCTGACAGAAGCTATGAAAAACTTACACTCCAAACAGCCAACTGCGCAGCCTAGCGCCAAAACGATTTTTTTTCTGGGACGCTATATGGGGCGCTTTCCGCTGATTGAACGTTTTGGCTATAAAGAAAATTTCCGCAAGCAGGAAAAGCTTGCTTTTGAGAATACAAGTGGTCTGAAACAGGTTTTTTCGCCCATGCAGGCAGATATCATCTTCTTTCGCAATAAACCGGAAGGGACAAGCAAGGCAGACATTCGCAGGATGGAAAAACCCCTTTCCAAAGCCAAGCCTGATGCGCTGATTATCAATTCGATCCTAGCTTTTGATAGCTACGATCAAAAAGACCTGAGCTTCGCTGCCTGGCGAAAAGCCGGACTCCAGACACCAGATTTTATTGTTTTGTCACCCGATGAGAATCTTGCGATGGCCGAGCTGACTGCTTTTCGGGAAAAATATGCTCAGGTCATTTTACGCACCAATAATGAAATCGGCGGCAAAGGAATGCAGATGCTCAGCGCCGTTGATTCGGATGAGACCGTTCATCAAAAACTCGCCGAACAGAGTCAGCGAATTAAAGTTCTGCAAAAAAAAGGGGGCAGCTCCTCTTTGATGGCTGTAGAATTTACCGACACGGCAGATGCAAAGGGCTATCGCGCGACCTATCGTGCACATGTTGCTTGTGGTAAAATTCTCTGTTATTATGGCGTTTGCAGTCCCAAGCCATTTATTCACTCTCGTGACATGCTGCCAAAGGATTATGATCAGTTTGTGGAAGTGAACCGGCAATTTCATCTTCAGATGCAGGAAAAACGCTGGGATCTAGAAATAATCCAAGCGGTAGAGTCTTTAGGCTGCCAAGTGGGGGCAGTCGATTTTTTGCTGAAAAATGATCTGCCCGTCTTTCTGGGAATTAACACAATGTGGGGTTTCCGGCACAAGATGGGCAGTGATGCTTTATGGAAACTCATTGAAAAAGACCGCTGGAAACTGGAAATAATCATCCCCACTGTTTATGCCTGGTATTATCCTTTAGGAACATACCATCGTATGTATGAGATTATCGCCGAAGCAGCCCGGGAACAACATTGATGCAAATTGCTCTTTTGACCCGAATTATGGGGGCCAGCAGCGGCGTGACCCTTTCTGCCTGGGATGTGGCGGTTGCGCTGGAGGCCAGTGGACACGATTTTCACCTTATTACTGCAGATGGCGTTTCAGCGCCCAAATCAATTGACAGATATTCCCTGGAAAATATTCCCCGATATATGTCGCCCAAAGGTGAAGCCTTTCCAAACCCTGTCTCGTTTACTGGTTTGCGACGCTGGGCAGAATCGGCGCTTTTTGACCCGGTGCGTCATCGCCGGCTCGCTAAACTAAAACCGGCGCTCTTATTTGTCAATGGACTCAATGCCCACCGTTTTTTTTCACCCATCAGCAAATTGGCCGGTGATAGCAGCATTCTCATCGTGCGGGAAAGTCTTTCACATCTGGTCAGCAGTGGAAATAGTGAAAGCCATAATGGCGGTGAGAAAATTCTTGCCCATCCTTACCGGATTTTTGTCAGTGATTTGGTGCGTCAGGAGTGGAATGATTATCTGGGGCTTGACCCGAATTTTAGCTTTTATATTCCCAATTGTATTCGGGAATCTGAAGCCAATGCCCTTTTAGCACAAAGCAAAAGCGAGCTGCGGCGCAAGCTGGGTTTTTCAGATAATGGTTTTCATATTGTGAATGTGTCCAGTATTCAGCCCAGAAAAGGGCAAGACCTGATTATTAATCAGATGGCGGAGATTTTTCACTTGATTCCCGAGGCGATGCTCCATTTTGTGGGGCCCTTGCGAGGCGCTTTCGCTAAAAATTTGCAAAAAAAGGTGAAGCAAAGCCCATTTTCTCAAAAGGTCATTTTTCATGGGCAAGTTGCGCCGGCCTTACCCTTGATTTACGCCGCCGATACGTTTTTGCTCAGCAGCCGGGGCGAAGCGCTGCCGAGGGTGATTCTCGAAGCTATGGCGCTGGGGATTCCCGTTGTCAGCTCCGATGTGGACGGCATTCCCGAGCTGGTCAAACATAGCGAAAATGGCTACCTATTCCCCATTGATGAACCAGAGCAAATGTGCGATTTTCTCAATAAGCTGGCGAATAATTCGCAGCTCAGACAACAATTTGCAGAAGCCTCTCAGCAGCGCTATCACGACAATTTCTGCCGAAAGCTGCAAATTGAACGTTATGCCGCTCTGATAAGAAGATTAGGAGAAAACGGGTGAAGGCAAAGCAAATTCTCATCATTGCCAATGGAAATTCCATTCTCAACCATAAATTGGGTGAAAAAATCGACCAATTTGAAACAGTGGGACGCATCAATAATTTTTCCAGCGCCGGCTTTGAGGATTATGTAGGCACGAAAACTGACATCTGGTTCAATGGCGCCAACCAAGGACTCAAGCGGCGAAATGACCTGGATGGAAAGCGGATCATCGTCTTTGTGCCGGCGGGGATTCTCCAGCGCAAAGGGGATGCAATTCACAAGCGAATCGAGAAACGTCTTGGTGTGGGAATAAACCGCTATGAGCTTATTCCCTATGCAGATATGCAACGCTATGAAAAAATTTCCGGTGTTACCCGTCCCACCACCGGACTCAATGCCATTTTATGGGGACTGGAAAATTTTCAGGAGCTTATCATCCACGGCTACGATTTCTTCATTGCCAGCCAAACCCACTACAATGAAGCGTCCTGGAAGCGCTGGCTCATCGAAAAGGGCCTTCTTAAAAAAGGCGGTAAACACCAGCTTGAAGATGAAAAAGCTTTTGTGGAAGCTCAAATAGCCTCAGGGCGAATTATAAAGTTTACGGAGTTTATTAAATGAAAATTATCACGATCATTCCAGCGCGGGGCGGCAGCAAAGGTGTGCCGAGGAAAAATATCCGTCCCATTGCCGGCAAGCCCCTCATTGTACACAGCATCAAATATGCAAAATCAAGCCGCTTTGAAAATGAAATCTATGTATCTACTGATGACGCAGAGATTGCCTGCATTTCTACCCAAGCTGGGGCGCAAATCATTCCCCGCCCTGCAGAAATTGCCGGTGATAGCGCCACCACCGAAAGCGCCATTTCACATGCGCTGGACTATCTGGCATTGAAAGGAATTACCCCCCAGCTCATCATTCTCCTTCAGGCCACCAGTCCTTTTCGACCGGAAAATTCTCTCGATGCCATCATAGAGCGCTTTCTCAAAGAGAGATGCGATTCGCTGCTGACCATTTCACCGACACACCGTTTCTTTTGGCGCATTCAGGGAAAGGAAGCTGTGGCGGAATATGATTTTCTCCATCGCCCCCGCCGTCAGGATATGAAGCCGGAAGATATTCGCTATGTGGAAAATGGCAGCGTCTATTGTTTCACCCGCGACCATTTTCTCAAAACCGGCAACCGGCTGGGGGGAAAAATCGGGCATTATATCTTTCCGGAAGAATATGCCGCTGAAATCGACAGTTTTTCGGATTTTCTCTACTTAGAAAGCCTGATGCAGAAGCGAATAGAGACTATTTGAGACAATAAAATTTGCGCCGCATATCTTGAGGCCGCAAAGCGCTAATAATAAAAGATATCCATAGCGAGACCCAGCTCAAATGTCAGGAGGCTGCCGCCAAACATTTCTAATTGAGCATAAGGCGTGAAGGCTCTTTCCGGTGTAAAAAAGAGATTTGCACCGGCGGTCCCCTGCATTATGAAACTATGAGTGACAGTAGATGGCTTGGTGCGATGACTTATGCCATAATGAACCTGACCTGCTAAAAAAGTCTTTCCCTGAGGAAGAAATGAAGGCAGCATATTGCTGAAATCGGTATAGTAAATCATACCGGGACCCACACCAATGTAATTTTCCACATTTCCCTGTATGTGAAAACCGTAGGAAATCCCGCCACCGACAGCCACATTATCCTGGATAAACTTATAGGCGCTGGGCCAGACAGATATCCAAAAATGATTGGAATTGTTTTGGATGATTGTGTAACCGGTGTTGCCCGAAATGCCAAAAATCATTGAACCTTCGCTGGTGGGTGTGCGACCGGTTTCTTCATTCACAGGCTCTTCAATAAAATTCAGCTCAAAAGCAAATACGAAACTTGTCATAGCCAAAACCAATAAGAATACCTTTGCTTTCATCCTTTTCTCCTTTTACTTATTTTTCTCTTTTTCACCGACAAAGATTAGGGTTTGTAGTGGAAAATTCCTAAAAGAAATCTTGCAGAATTAGCCATGCGAGTGCTAATCTGAATTATTGAAAGCTGAATTCTATCAGAGCAGAGTCCTCAGCCCAATTCAAAAGAACTGATGCCAAAGATTTTTTCCAGCGGCAGCTTGGGGTCAAAGAGATTATACATCCTGGCTTTCTCAAAAACTTGTTGCATTTCGTACTTTTCCGCTAGTTCTAAGCCATTTTTGTTGAGTTCGGGAATATCTAAATAAACAGAGTCATTTTCGGGAGTATGACTTTTCAGGGCGAGAAAAAGCGCTTCCGCAAGATGGCCGTTTTCCGCAAAAAGCGGCCCGATTTTATAGCCTTCTATACAGGGACGGATAACGCCATAAGCGCGGATTTGCTGCTGCTGAATCAATGCCAGCCCATAATGTCCTTCAGCTTTTATCCAGCTATTCAGAAAATTATCCCGTCTGGTAAAAAAGTGCTGAGCATCATAATCGGTAATCTTTTCAAAAGGAATATTGGCAAGACTGCTGAAAGAAAAATTGTCTGGTTTTTCGCCGCCGCCGCTGCAGGCAAAGCGAATATTGCGATGGGCAATAGTAAAACCGTGGCGCTGATAGTATTCCTGCTGGTCTAGCACGCCATCCAAACCAATATTTCGTCCCTCGAGATAATGAAGAGCCGCATCTGCCAGTTTAGCTCCCAAACCATTTCCCCGAAGCGAATTTTTTACAATATAGAAGCCGATAAAGCCAAAATTATCACCATAGCGCACTGCGGAAATACTTGCTACCGGCTCATCGTCCAAGAGTCCCATAAAAAATCCATCGGGGTCGCTATTATAGAAACACGCGGTATCCTGTTTGCCGGGATCCCACCCTTCTGCAGCAGCCCATCATTTTGACTCATCCGACGTATTGTCATCTTTTTTGCACTCATTCTTCCCTCCTGTTTTTTTGCAGATATCTGCTAAGCAATATAGCAGATAAACCGAAGCTTTTTCAATATTATTTTTGAGTGCGCTGAATTTCGCTTACGGTGTAGCCAGCAGCCAGCAACGCTTCTTTCAGCTCTGCATCATCGGCCTTTCCCCATAGCTCAATTTCACCTTTTTGAAAGTTTGGGCTGGCTGTCTGTACCGATTCCAGACTTTCCAAAGCCTTTTTTGCATTGGCGACACAGTGGGCGCAGCTCATTTCACTCACCTTGAGAAGGATGAAGCCCGATTTTGCTGGCAGCGATGAGCTTTTTTCTTTTAGAAAATAACTTGCTAAGTAAACATAGGCCAGGAGCAGCAGAAATATAAAAGCTGAACCG
>DSDE01000370.1 GCA_011049095.1 Fidelibacterota bacterium | reverse complement strand
TTACAGTATCTTGAAAACTGAGATTTGAGGATTCTCGGTTTAATCCCCCAAAATCTCATTTACTGCGTCTATCCTTTTCTTCTTAATTTGGCTTGAACCGTCAGGGGATGGACAGGTCCAAATTAAGCAACACTTCGACTCCGCTCAGTGACCGCACTTCGACCGTCGACTGACGGCTCAGTGACCGGGGCTGTCACAAATTCGGGGAAGATTCTACCTGAAGGCCCGGATTAAGGCAGTCAGCATAATTTAATTTATCGATGGAAAAATTTATTTTGGACAGATGTGATAAGGGTATTATTTTTAATTGAAATGAGAGGCAACTATGGAACAATTTGTATTGTTTGGGAGAAGTCACATCAACGCGCTGATGGTGATCTTGGTCTTTACCGCTTTTGGTCCGTGGCTGATAAAACGATATTTCACCCCGCAGATGGAGTACTATTTCCGCATCTCCCTGATAGCGCTTATTTGGGGCCAGGAGATTGCGCTGAATCTTTGGCGAATTCACAATAATGTCTGGGAGCTGAAAGAGAGCCTGACCCTTCATCTGTGCGGCCTGGCTATCTTAGTTTTGCCTGTTATGCTGGCAACGAAAAAGTATTTTCTTTATGAACTTACCTATTTTTGGGGCATGGGCGGCGCGACGCAGGCATTGCTTACACCAAATATTATAGACCCGTTTCCAAGTTTTCGATTTTTCCAGTTTTTTCTCTCCCATGGAGTCATTGTCTTTACCGTTATTTATGCCACGCTTATGTTTAATTTCCAGCCTACTTTCCGCTCCGTAGGAAAAGCTTTTCTCGTTACGGTTTCTCTCATGTTGCCCATCGGTATTATCAACTCAGTTTTGGGTACAAATTATTTTTTTATTGCTCACAAACCCGAAACTGCTTCAATTCTGGATATCATGGGTCCCTGGCCTTGGTATCTGATTCCATTGGTTGGGCTGGGAGCGGTGATTTTTCTCCTTGTCTATCTGCCTTTTCCGGTTATCAGGCGATTTTCAAAACCTGTATCCATCCGTGATGATTCACCGGCATTTTAGAGATTAAAAATATTCTGGGCAACGCGGCTTTTTTCTGGAGGATCAAATTTTCTGTCAGATATTGAAGCTTTTATCTCAAAGATGGCATGCCGGAGGTGGAAGTATAAAAAACTTAGCATTTGCATAGCACCAAAAATCAGTGTAATTTTCCGCGAATTTTGACAAGCGGGTGTAGTTCAATGGCAGAACACTAGCTTCCCAAGCTAGTTACGAGGGTCCGATTCCCTTCACCCGCTCAGCGAGTAACTACGAAAAGAATCACAGGATAGGCATTGCCTTATTTGTAAATGCCCCTTCTTTCCGGCTCAATAAGCTGGGCTATATTGCGCATGAGCAGATGTCCCGTTTCGATCATCGCCTTTTTTTGCTCTTGCCATGCTTCAGGCAGAGGCGGCAGATAGAAAGGCTTGCCAATTTTCACGCTGACCATAGGCCGCTGCATCTTTTTCCAAAAGGAGCCAGGGTTTAGCTGACCGGAGATGCCAATTGGGATAATGGGGACATTGGCGCGGTGAGCCAGATAGATAGCGCCAAGCTTGGGCGTTCTTAGCTCTTGGGCCTGCATATTGCCTTCAGGGAAAATTGCCACGAGGCGGCCCTTCTCAAGCTGCTGAAAAGCCTGGTCAAAGGTGCGTTTATCCGCTCGCCGCCGATCTACTGGAATATAGCCATAGAGTCTGATAATCCAGCGGATACGCAGCTCCCAACGCAGATCATCGGCGCCAATAAACCAGATGGGTCTTGGGGAACTGAAAATCATTGCCGGCGGCTCCCACCAACTGAAATGGTTGGCAGCCAGGAGGGCAGGACCTTCTGTAGGTATATTTTCCCTGCCTTCAACAGTTATTTTCATCATCAGGCGAAAAATCGGCCTAAGGCTTGCGGCTAGAATATATTTCCGTATTTCGTCGTTTTGTGCTGAATCGGTGAACTTTCTCACCTATAATCACCAGGTCTGAAAGGCGAGATTCCCACATTCTGCAGGTAGTCTTCGTTCAGGATCAGTTTCAGAGCAGCTTTTAGGGTGATGTCATTATCCATGCGGCCTTCTATGCGCGACCGCTGCCCGCCATGAAAGCCCCGCAGCTCGCTTTCTAAAAAGAGAAGCAAAATCTCCTTTTCTGTGACCATCAGGCTATCTATAGGAAGGGTGGCCGCCTCTTTTAGTTGGGCAAAAGCATCGATAGTGCGCTGGTTTGTCCGGCCCGCATCAGTAAAGGCTTTTTCCAGCTTTTCAATCTCTTTCAGGGGCGGCTCCTGCAGTGTAAAACCCTTTTCATTCAGCCACTCTCTGAAGGGTTGCAAAAAGAAATATTCGGTGTTTTCACGACCGGTAAACTCCGGATGGGCCAGCAGAAATTCTCTGGCAAACTGAGAGAAATATTGCCGCCGCCAGAGCGCAGAGACAAGCTGGCCTGCTGGCTCGTCAATGATAAGGGTATCAGGACAGATGCCGCCGCCAGCTTCTACTTTTCGGCCGCCTCTGGTAAAAAAAGTTTCAGCGCCCCCTTCAAAGTTTTTTAAAATAGATGTGTTTTTGATGTAATCCTCTTTTTGAATGAGGCGACCACTGGGGATATAATATTTTGAGCTCGTGATTTTCACAGCGCTGGTATCGCTCAGGGGGAAAATATTCTGCACCAGTCCCTTACCAAAGCTGCGCCGCCCGAGAATAATTCCCCTGTCCAGGTCCTGGGTGACGCCAGCCACAATTTCTGAAGCTGACGCGCTGCCCTGGTTGATGAGGATGGCTATGCGGACATCTTCGCCCAGGAGGGGTGTTTTGTTGAGCTTAAACTTTTTGCTGAAACGGGGATTGAGTCCCCGGGTTTCCACGGCAATGATATTTCCAGGCAGGTAAAGATTGAGGATTTCCAGCGCCTGGTCTAAAAGGCCGCCAGTATTATTTCTCAGGTCGAGAATCAGGCCGGTGATACCCTCTTTCCCCATCTCTGTCAGCCGTTTCCGCACCTGTTCGCTGGCATTTTTTGAAAAGCCATTGAGTTTAATATAGGCGATGCCCGGCTCGATAAAATCAGCAAAAGGCACCTCCTGCACTTCGATGCGTTCCCGCTCCAGGGAAAAAACCATTTCGCCAGGCACATTATCGCGCTGAATAGTGAGGCGAACTTTGCTGCCGGGTTTTCCCCGAATCATGTCGGAAGCTTTTTCAATATTCAGCAATTTGGTCTGCACGGTGTCAATGCGGATGATGCGGTCACCAGGGAGAAATCCTGCCCGCCAGGCCGGTGTGTCTTCCATAGGCGAGATCACCGTCAATGTGTCGCCCCGCATTCCAATACGAATGCCGACGCCGCCATATTCTCCCTTGGTTAAAAGGTCCATCTGGAATTTTTCCCGTTTTTCTAGATAGATGGTGTAGGGGTCCAGTGCGCCGGTCATACCTTCAATGGCAGCTTTGGTCAGAGCGTTGGCGTCAATTTCATCAGCATAATTATGAAACAAGAGATAGTGAGCCCGCAAAAGGGCATCTCGGGACTGGCTGTATTCCTGGTTGCGATTGCCTGATTGGAGTTCGCAAGAAAAGAGGAGCATTGCAGCTATAAATAAGGCTTTTATACATTTCATTTTTTTAGGGTCTCGTGAATTTTTTTGAGTGTTATGTGGCGGATTGCCAGTGTATTTTCCTCGATATCTCTGGAGGCGGGAATCAAGATGCAGCGCTCCGGCTCAGTTTTTGCCATTTCCAGGTAGGCTTGTCGGACCTTTTGCTTAAAGGTGATGTTTTCTGTTTCTATCCGGTCAGCTTTTCCCATATTGATCAGGCGCTCACCGGCATATTTTAAGTCAATGTCGAGAATAAAGGTGAGATGCGGCACAAGTCCATGGGCGCCGATTGCATTAAGCTGACGCACCAGATTCAGGTCAAGGCTGCGGCCAAAACCTTGGTAGGCTGTGGTGCTGTCATAAAAGCGGTCTGTGATGACAAAGCCGCCATCTTTTAGAAAGGGAAGAATCTGCTCCTTTACCAATTGGCTGCGGGAGGCGGCATAGAGAAGCAGCTCGGTGCGGGCATACATCTCGCTGAACTCATTGTTCAGAAGAATTGTACGAATGGCTTCTCCGATTTTCGTGGTGCCGGGGTCCCGCACAATAACAACAGGGTATTTCTGGCTTTTAAGATAGGCTGCCAGCCTATGGGCATGGGTGCTCTTTCCGCTTCCGTCTATTCCTTCAAAACTAATCAACATTCATCATTCCTTTTTATGAAAATTTAGCATATTTCTATGGAGAATGAAAGTTTTCAGCAGGACTTGATAGTTTTTTCTAGTTCTGACTAAAACTATCAAAAAATGATTAAGTTATAGAATGGATAATGACAAGGGAAAGGGAATGAATTTTACAGAAAGGGTCTATAATGCCTGAGCTGCCAGAAGTACAATGGACTATAAAAAATGTGGCAATGCAAAGCTGTGGAAAGCAGATTGCAAACGTAGAAATTTACCATCCAAAATTGAGCATACCGGAGCCACAACGATTTGCCGCCCTATTAGAGAAACGCCGAATTGTGGAAATCTCCCGCCATGGCAAATGGATTATCTTTCATTTGGAGCCTAAATCGGCAATGCTCCTTCATCTGCGAATGAGTGGCAGACTGGCGATGCTTTTGCCGGGTGATCCCCTGCCTAAATATTGTGTCGCTGCTTTTGAGCTGAAAAACGGCCAGAGGCTGGCTTTTAGCGATGCCAGAAAGTTTGGACGCATCATATTTACCCATTGTGCAAAAACTTACCTCCAGGCTCTGGGTCCCGATGCCCTCAGTAAACAATTTCGCATAAACTATTTTCAGGAGATGCTGAGGGCAAGCCGCCAAAAAATAAAAGCTCTTCTCCTTGGGCAGCGCGTTGTCTCTGGCCTGGGTAATATTTATGCTGATGAATGCTGCTTTGCTGCCGGGATTCATCCCCTTCGCCAGGCCAATTCCCTTCGTGACGGAGAAATCATCCGTCTCTATGAGGCAATTCAGCAAATATTAGAATCTTCTATTGCGCTGGGAGGCACCTCTTTTGATGCGGTATGGACCGGAGGCGGCTACCAGAAAGAGCTCCAGGTTTTCCACCGCCAGGGAAAGGTTTGTCTCCGCTGTGGTGAAACCATACAGAAAATTAAATCAGGGGGCCGGGGGACACATTTTTGTCCCAAATGTCAGAAATAGCAGCTCAAGTCTGGCGCGTGATTGAATTCTATAGCGTTTGCTCAGACTAAAATACCGGCGACAGTGGCTGTGGTCCAAGAGGCAATAGCGCCACCAAACATTGCTTTGAGAGCTAGTTTGGAAAGGGGGCCGCGCCGCTCTGGAGCTAAAGCGCTGATACCGCCAATCTGGATGCCGATAGAAGAAAAATTTGCGAAGCCGCAGATTGCATAAGTGGCAATGACAACGGCTCTTTCAGAAAGAACGCCATTTTGGATATAATTTCCGAGGGTGCCAAAGGCCACGAATTCATTAAGTGTCAGCTTAATTCCCAGAAGATTGCCCACATTGCCGGCATCTTCCCAGGGCACGCCCATAAGGAAGGCCAGTGGCCGCAAAATAGCAGCAAATAGGGTTTTCAGAGAGCCGGGGAAAATGCCGGAATATTCACCTTGAACGGGAGAAAGTTCACTTTGGGTGGCATATCTCACAAAGTCGCCCCCCAGCAGCATACCGTCAATCCATTTATCAAAAACGCTGAATAGTACATCTATGACGGCGATAAGGGCAATAAAACCCACCAGCATAGCGCCCACATTTACCGCCAGCTTCAAGCCGTCATAGATGCCAGATGAAGCGGCATCTATGACATTTTGGCCGCGGGGAAGCGCCTGTATTTTCATATCTCCCGCCGTTTTTGAATGCTCTGTTTCCGGAAAAATGATTTTTCCGATGACCAGAGCCGCAGGTGCGCTCATAACGCTGGCAGCCACTAAGTGACCGGCATCTACGCCCATAGCAATATAGCCGGCCAGCACCCCGCCGGCGATGGTGGCAAATCCACCGACCATAACGGTCAGCAGCTCCGATTCTGTCATATCTTTGATAAAAGGCTTAATCAGCAGGGGCGCTTCCGTCTGTCCCACAAAAATATTGGCGCTGCATGAGAGTGTTTCAGTGCCAGATGTGCCCATAGTCCACTGCATAAAACGAGCTATCGCCAAAATCACTTTTTGCATAATGCCAAAATAGTAGAGAATGCTCATAAAACCGCCGAAGAAAATGATAGTTGGCAGCACCTTAAAAGCAAACTGAAAACCAAAGCCGGGCCAGGTATTGGTGTCTGGAAAGAAATAGGCGCCATTCACCAAATTGCCAAAAAGAAAAGCGGCGCCATAAAAAGACAAATCGAGAAAACGAGCGACCGCATCGCTGAACTGTTTAAAAATAATCTGTCCATAAAGATTATTCACGACAGCAGCCGTCACCAGCGCCAGCAGGACTAATGCACCGAATATTTTCTGCAGAAGCTCATATTTGAGCAAGCGGCCATTAATGGTCAAGACAAGCAATATTATAAGAAAAATGATCCAGCTCGCCAGTACATTAAGCAAGCCATAAAGAATCAGGACAGAAAGAGCCAGACCTCCCAAAAATATTGCTGTAAATTGAGGTTTCAGGGGAAAGAGCATATCTTTAAAAATATAGGCAATTATGATAAGGGACAGGGCTGACATTCCCAGAAAACTCCAATAGGATTGCTGTAAAATGGTTACAGCTAACAAAAATTGGAGGCCAAGCCCCCAAAAAATGGTGCGAAAGGGAACTTTGCTGCGGTGATAAGACATAGCCCAGGCGATGATAAGCAGCGCCAGCAATCCAAATAAACTCATCCATTTCATTATTTTTCCTCCTCGTTTACAGGGGCTTCGTAGCAGTGACGGCAGCGGGCTTCATAAATATCGGTTGCGCCAATGAGCACCCTGTCTTTGGAAGGTGTGAGCCGCTGGGTAAAATTAGCCGGCGCGCCGCAACGCATACAGATGGCCAGTGTTTTGGTAATATATTCAGCTTCTGCCAATAGCTGGGGAATTGGCTCAAAAGGCGTCGAGCGATAATCTTTGTCTAAGCCGGCAATGATGACCCGCTTACCGGCGCTGGCCAGCCTGGTGACGATATCTATCAGATCATTGGAGAAAAACTGTGCTTCATCTATTCCGATAACCTGCGCAAAAATGGCGTGATGGAGAATCTCAGCGGGCTTTTCGATAACGATGCTGTGAATTTCTGAATGACTGTGGCTGACAATCTTCGTCGCATCATAGCGATTATCAAGTTTTGGTTTAAAAATAGCAACTTTTTGCTTGGCGATTTGTGCCCGTTTTAGACGCCGGATCAGCTCCTCTGTCTTGCCGCTGAACATTGGTCCGCAGATAACTTCAATCCAGCCTGTGCGGGGGTGTCCTTCAATTCCTGCCATAATGATAGCTTCTTTCATTTTAAAAGGGTTGTAATTTTTGTTCGCAAGAGGTCAATGGCCACTTTGTTGGAGCTGCCTTCGGGAATGATGACATCGGCATATCGCTTGCTGGGCTCCACAAAGGTTTCGTGGGAGGGCCGCACAGTCTTGTAATACTGCTCGATGACATTCTGGAGCGAACGGCCCCGGTCTTCGATATCTCGGGTCAGCCGACGAATAAAACGAATATCAGCATCGGTATCTACAAAAATACGAATATCCAGAAGGTCCCGAACCCGCGGCTCCCAAAGAATGAGAATACCTTCTACTATCACCACCCGATGGGGCTGGATGCTAAGGGACTCTTCTTTGCGGCTGTGTGATGTATAATCATACTGGGGCGCCTGAATGGTCTGCCCCAGCTTTAATTCTTTGAGGGCGGCTGCCAGTCCTTCAAATTCAATGGCGTCGGGGTGATCAAAATTCCAGTTCTTCACAAAGTCTGGTTCACTGCGAGGCAGATTGCGATAATACCAGTCCTGCTCAAGAATGACGGTTTCACCATTTTTAAAATCTCTGGCCAGCGCCTTGGCTACAGATGTTTTGCCGGAGCCTGTTCCGCCTGCAATGCCGATCAAAATTGTGTTACAGCTCATTTTTTCCCCAGATCATTTTTTCCAAAAGCTGCCGGCAAAAGGGCGCTGCTTTTGATTTCCTGCACAATTTCTCCCTTATCATTCACCATGATC
>DSDE01000375.1 GCA_011049095.1 Fidelibacterota bacterium | reverse complement strand
GCAGCTCAGTGACCGGGGCTGTCACAAATTCGGGGAAGATTCTGCCTGAATGCGGGGGTCGTGGAAAGCGAGAAATGAGATAGACGGCCCTTTCGTACAAGCCATTATCACTCTCATCAGCTTCCGTTTTGTGCTCCTCATCGCGCCACGTCTCTTTTCCACCTCCAACACAATCTTCTTTTTCCCGACCCCGTGAAAAAATATTTCACAGGGCGTGAATGCCCGGATTCAATCAGCCAGCATAATGAAATTTGCGCATGGAAAAATTTTATATAGGACAGATGTGATCAACAATCAACAATTCGCCAATCTTTACATATTCCTTCTATACTGTCCGCCTACTTTGTAGAGGGCATTGGAAATCTGTCCCAACGAACACGATTTGGCTGCTTCCATCAGCGATTCAAAGATATTTTCATTGGCAATAGATGCTTTTTGCAGTTTTCCCAGGGCAATTTGGGCGGCTTTATGATGGGCTTGCTGATAATTGGCCAGATTCTGAATTTGCTGCTGCTTCTCATTCTCGGTGGAACGAATTACCTCTCTTGGCAATACGGTGGGTGAACCTTGGGAGTCGAGATAGGTATTCACGCCGATAATTTTCAGTTTGCCGCTGTGTTTTTGGCGTTCGTAGTAAAGGCTTTCTTCCTGAATTTTGCCTCGCTGATACATGCTTTCCATCGCCCCAAGGACGCCGCCTCGCTCGCTGATGCGGTCAAATTCTTCTAAAACGGCTGCTTCCACCAAATCGGTGAGGTATTCGATAATAAAACTTCCCTGCAGCGGATTTTGATTTTTGGCCAGACCCAGTTCGTGATTGATGATAAGCTGTATGGCCATAGCGCGTCGCACCGACTCTTCCGTGGGGGTGGTGATGGCCTCATCATAGGCATTGGTATGCAGGCTGTTGCAGTTGTCGTAGATGGCATAGAGAGCCTGCAGCGTGGTGCGAATGTCGTTGAAGGCGATTTCCTGGGCATGGAGGCTGCGGCCTGATGTCTGAATGTGATATTTCAGCTTTTGAGAACGCTCATCGCCGTGATATTTTTCCCGCATCGCTTTGGCCCAGATGAGCCTGGCCACCCGTCCCATCACCGCATATTCCGGGTCTTCGCCATTGCTGAAAAAGAAGCTGAGATTGGGGGCAAAATCGTCAATCTTCATTCCGCGGCTTAAGTAATATTCCACATAGGTGAAGCCATTGGCCAGGGTAAATGCCAGTTGGGTTATGGGATTGGCGCCGGCTTCGGCAATGTGGTAGCCGCTGATGCTGACGCTGTAGAAATTCCGCACCTTTTCCTCAATAAAATAGCGCTGCATATCGCCCATCATTTTCAGCGAAAAATCGGTACTGAAAATGCAGGTGTTTTGCGCTTGGTCTTCTTTGAGAATGTCCGCCTGGACGGTGCCCCGCACTTTGGCCAGGGTGTCGGCTTTAATTTGGGAATAGACTTCCGGCGGCAGAATCTCATCGCCGGTGATGCCCAAAAGAAGCAGTCCCAGCCCGTCATTGCCCTTGGGAAGTCCACCTTCATAGCGGGGTCGTTTCAATCCCTTCGCATCATATTTTTCCATCAGTTTCGCTTCCACCAAATTTTCCAAAGCATTCTGGCGAATATATTTTTCACACTGTTGGTCGATGGCGGCATTGAGAAAAAAAGCGGTCATCGCCGGCGCGGGCCCGTTGATGGTCATACTCACTGATGTGGCTGGGGCTATGAGGTCAAATCCCGAATAGAGTTTTTTGGCGTCGTCCAAAGTGGCGATGCTGACGCCGCTGTTGCCGATTTTTCCATAGATGTCGGGACGCTCTGCCGGGTCTTCTCCATACAGCGTCACTGAATCAAAGGCGGTGCTGAGCCGCGAAAAGGGCAGCCCTTCACTGACGTAGTGAAAACGCTTGTTGGTGCGCTCTGGTCCCCCTTCGCCAGCAAACATTCGCGTCGGGTCTTCGGCTTCCCGCTTAAAGGGAAAAACCCCGGCAGCATAGGGAAATTCACCAGGAACATTCTCCTTAAGAAGCCAGCGGAGCAATTCGCCCCTGTCTTCATATTGGGGCAAAATCACTTTGGGAATGGGTAAATAGCTGAGGGTTTTTGTTTTGGTGGCGATGGTCAGGGTCTTGTTTCGCACCTGATACTGAAATTCATCGCTTTCGTAATTGGCTTTTTTAGCCGGCCATTCGTCTAAAAGTTTTTGGGACTGCTTTTCCAGCTCGTCCCGCAGTTTTTCCAGCTCCTTTTGGAGAAAGTTCCGAGTCGCTTCGTCTTTAGCTTTCTCTAAAACAGTTTCAAAGGACTGAATCTCTCGGGCTAAGTTCGCCTGCCTATCTGCTTTTTCGTTGTAAGCACGGACGGTTTCGGCAATTTCTGAAAGATAGCGCACCCGCCGCGGTGGAATAATTTCGATTTTGTGAGGCTCGTGCAAAGGATGCGGTGTGATGGCAAAAGCTTCGCTGGCTGTTTTTTCATTGAGAATCCGGCAGAGACGCATATAGAGTTGGTTTACGCCAGGATTATTGAATTGGGAAGCGGTTGTGCCGATGACGGGCAGCGATTCGGGATTGGCATCAAAGAGGTGACGGCTGCGGGCAAACTGTTTGCGTACATCCCGCAGGGCATCAAGGCCGCCCCGCTTCTCAAATTTATTGATGGCGATAAGCTCGGCATAATCAATCATATCAATTTTCTCAAGCTGGGTGGGCGCGCCAAATTCCGGCGTCATCACATACATTGAAAGGTCGCTCTGGTCAATGATCTCGGTGTCGCTCTGCCCGATGCCGCTGGTTTCTAAAATTATCAGATCATAAGCTGCCACTTTGAGAATGTCCACCGCGTCGTGCACATAGGGACTGACAGCCAGATTGCTGCGGCGGGTGGCTAACGAGCGCATGAAAACCCGTGGATTGTGAATGCTGTTCATTCGAATACGGTCACCCAGCAGCGCGCCGCCGGTGCGGCGTTTGGACGGGTCCACCGAAATGATGCCGATATGCAGTTCTGGAAAATCATTGAGAAAGCGGCGCACCAGTTCATCCACCAGGCTCGATTTTCCCGAGCCGCCGGTGCCGGTAATGCCCAGAACTGGCGTGACAATAGTTTTTGCCTTTTCGCGCAAGCTTGCCAAAAGGCCGGCGATGTCGTCGGGGCTGTTTTCCGCCAGCGTGATGAGCCGCGAAATGGCGTTGATATTTCTTTTCTCAATGGTTTCCAAAGAGAGCTGCTTATTCTCTTTTAGAGGAAAATCGGATTTGCGCACCACATCATTGATCATTCCCTGCAAACCCATTTCTCTGCCGTCGTCAGGGCTGTAAATTCTTGTGATTCCATAATCTTCCAGCTCTTTGATCTCGTGGGGCAGGATAACTCCGCCGCCGCCGGCAAAAATTTTAATATGCGGCGCATTCATTTCACAAAAAAGATCAAACATATATTTGAGAAATTCAATATGTCCGCCCTGATAGCTGGTGATGGCCACCGATTGGGCATCTTCCTGAATGGCACATTCCACGATCTCCGCCACAGAACGGTTATGCCCCAGATGAATGACCTCTACGCCGGTATCCTGAATAATCCGGCGCATAATATTGATGGCTGCATCGTGTCCGTCAAAAAGTGACGCCGCCGTGACGATGCGCAGGGGATTGCGCGGTTTATATTTTTCCGCTGCTTTTCCTGAGTTCATTATTACCTCTTAATTGTTTCAGAGTTCTTCTTTCTCAGCAAGTTTCAGTTTGTTTTTTCGCTCTGTCCAGCGATAAATCACCGGCAATACCAGCAGTGTCATCAGCGTATTGGTGATGAGGCCGCCAATCACAACGGTGGCAAGGGGCCGCTGCACTTCGGAGCCGGGTCCCGTATTGAAAGCCATAGGGAGAAAACCCAGACTGGCCACGAGAGCCGTCATCAAAACGGGACGAAGCCGGTCTGCTGATCCGTCGATGATGGCTTTGCGAAATTCCACACCTTTCTGCCGCAGCTCATTCAAGTGGCTGATGAGGACGATGGTATTCAGCACCGCCACTCCAAAAAGAGCTACAAAACCGATACTGGCCGAAACCGATAGATAGAGTCCCCGCAGCCAGATAAAGAAAATGCCGCCGCTGATGGCAAAAGGAACGCCGGTAAACACCAGAAAAGCGTAACGAATCTGCCCAAATGAGAGATAGAGCAGACCGAGAATAATGAGCAGCGAGACGGGGACCACCAATAAAAGGTGCTTCATCGCCCGTTGCTGGTTTTCAAAAGCGCCGCCATATTTGATGAACGTGCCCGGCGGTAAAGTGATATTGGCATCAATGGCCTTCTCCAGATTGCTCACGTAGGTCCCGATGTCAATATTTTCCAGATTAATGCCCAAAATGACCCGACGCCAGCCATTTTCACGGGCAATTTCCCGCGGACCTTCGGCAGCGCTGAGATTGGCAACCCGCCTGAGGGGAATAAAACCGCCGTTGGGCAATTGAACGGGAATATCCTGAATCTTGTGCAAATCATCTCGAAATTCCTCGGGAAAACGGAGGATGATGTCGAACTGCCGCTGCTCTTCATAAAGCTGCGATACTACTGATCCGCCGATTCCCGTTTCGATGACTTTTTGAATATCATTCACATTCAGACCGAATTGTGCGGCTGCTTCCCGGTCAATTTCGATATTGTAGTAAGGCTGCCCGCCGCTTTGCTCCAGGTAATAATTGGCAGTTCCCGGCAGCGTGGGAATAATCCGTTGCACCGCCTCGCCGATTTCATTGAGCTTTTCCAGCGATTCGCCGTAAATCACCACTGCCACATCACTTTTCACGCCGCTGGTGAGTTCATCCACCCGCATGGCAATGGGCTGGGTGAAATTATAAGCCAACCCAGGTTCTGTCTGCAGATAGGGCTCAATCAGTCCGGCGATTTTCTCTTTCGTCATCCCTTTGCGCCACTCTTTGGGCGATTTTAAAACGACCCAGACATCGGTCTGATGAACCCCCATCCAATCGTTGGCCAGGTCAGAGCGTCCGGTTTTAGGCACAACGGTTTGTATTTCCGGAATATTTGCCATCAAAACACCGGCAAACCAGTTGGCATTTTCCACCGATTCCTGCAGCGTCACACTGGGCATACGAATCTGTTCCACGAGAATGGAGCCTTCATCCAGCTCCGGCAGAAATTCCGTACCCAGAAAGGGGAGAAGGACAATGGAGGTGGCAAATATCGTCAGGGCGATGGAGAGAATCAGCCCCTTTCTTTCCAGATAGCGGTCCAGAAAACGGATGTAAAGGGGTTTGAGCCAATCCATCAGATAATTGCGGCGCATTTTCAGACCCTTGCGAAAGAAAATGGCTGCCATAGCCGGCACATAGACCAGCGCCAGTAATAAAGAGCCCAAAACCGCCGCGGCAACGGTAATGGCCATGGGACGGTAGAGGATGCCTTCCATTCCGCGAAAGGTAATAATTGGCACATAGACAATGAGAATAATCAGCACACCGAAAAAAACCGGTCTGGCCACTTCCTTTGCTGCATCTCCTATCACTTTCATCTTTTTTGCTGAGCTGTTTCCTTGCAGCCGGTGAATAATATTCTCCATCATCACTACGGAGCCGTCCACAATCATTCCAAAGTCGATGGCGCCCAGGCTCATCAGATTGGCCGCCAAGCCAAATTCCCGCATGCCAATGAAGGCAAAAAGCATGGAAAGGGGAATGACAGAGGCAACAATCAGCGCCCCGGTAATCTCTCCAAGAAGCAGAAGGAGGACGGCAATGACGAGAAAACCGCCTTCTAAAAGATTGGTGGCGATGGTGTGGGTGGTGCGGGCAACCAAATCGGACTGGTCGTAAAATTTTTCGGCCTTCACACCTTGGGGCAGGCTCTTGTTAACCTGCTCCATCCGCTCTTCAATAGCAGCAATGACCTCTTTGCCATTGCCGCCTCGAAGCATCATCACGATTCCTGTCACTACCTCGCCTTTGCCATCTTTGGTCACCGCACCCTGCCGAAGTCCGGTGCCAACAACAACTTCAGCGATATCACGAATGTAAATCGGCCGGTTTTCCCGATACGTAACGATGATGTTTTCAATCTCTTCCTGCTTTTGAATCTGCCCAAAGCCGCGAATAATGTATTGTTCACGGTTGTGCTCCAGATAATTGCCACCGGAGACACTGTTATTGGCGGCAATGGCCTCGGAAATTTCCTGCAGACCGATTCCCAATGCGCGCAGTTTACCCGGCAGTACCAGCACTTCATACTGCTTCACGAAGCCGCCAAAAGCATTGATTTCGGTCACGCCTTTGATGGTTTCAGTTGTGGAGCGATAATCCAGTCCTGAATCGTTCGCAATTCTGTGAGGGAATAGCCCTCACCGGTAACGGTATATTGGTAAATTTCACCCAGCGCGGTAGATATCGGCCCAAGCTGCGGCGTGTCAACATCTTCCGGCAAATCACCGGCCACACTCTGCAATTGCTGCGAAACCATCTGACGGGCAAAATAGATGTCGGTACTTTCCTCAAATTCCACCGTCACCGCCGAAAGTCCAAATTGCGAAATGGAACGCACTTCCAGCACATTGGGCAGACCGTTCATGGCCGTTTCGATGGGGTATGTGACCAGTTTTTCCACATCGTAGGGTGAATAGCGTCCGGCTTTTGTAATCACCAGAGTTTGAATCGGCGTCACATCCGGGAGGCTGTTGACAGGAATCTGTTGAAAGGACATATAGCCCCCCAAGGCCATAAGGGCAACTAAGCTGAGCGCGACAAATTTCTGCCGCAGACTGAAATGGATGATTTTATTCAATATCATACTGTCACCCTATTCCGCAAATTCTTCAAAACGGCTCAGTGCCTTCAAACTAAAGACTTGGCTGACGGCAACTTTTTCACCTGCCTTCAGTCCACCGGCAATCAGCATGCCTTCCGACACCATTTTGATAACGTGTACAGGTCGTTTCTCATAACGACGCTCACCGGTCTTCACAAAAATCATTGCCGATTCTTTTTCATACTGTATCGCATTCGCTGGAATAATGATGGCGTTTTCAATGGCCGCCTCCACCTCAACGCGCACACTCATCCCCACCTGGGGAAAGTGATTTTCCGTTTTAAACTGTCCGGTAATGACCACAGAACGGTTCAGAGGGTCCAAACCCGGAATAATCTCATCAAGCTTGCCGGTCACGATGCTCTCAGAGCCGCTTTTTACTAAGACGCGCATGAGGCTGCCCTTTTTGAGCAGCGGACTCTCCTCCGGTGAAAAATAGCCTTTCACCATTACTTTTTCCGCATCGAGAATGGAGCCCATGGCATCGTAGGCATTTACGGCCTGACCAAGCTGGACATTGCATTGAACTATCACGCCGGAAATCGGCGCCTTGACTTTCACCGTGGGCTTGCTTTGATTTTCTTCCTGAAGTTGCTGAATTTCTGCCAGTTCCAGACCGATGGCGCTGAGTTTGCCAATGGCTGCCTGGGCCAGGACTTTCGCTTGTTGATAATCGGCCTGACTTTTCTCCAGGTCTTTCTGGGCGGCGATCTTTTTACGGAAAAGGTCTTCCTGACGGGCAAGCTGTGTTTTCTCATATTTTTCAGTGGCGTCAGCTTTCAGGTATTCGGCCCACAATTCGGCAAAATGAAAGCTCTCCAGCTCATAGAGGACATCGCCCTTCGCAATGGGCTTCCCTTCGCAGGCAAAAAGCTGAACCACCCGACCATCCACCGGCGCACTGACAATGGCGCTGTGATTAGGCGCCGGAAAAACCATTCCCGGCGCATTTAGAAAGCTGCGGCTTTCCTTGGATTCTACTGTAAAAGTTTCAATTTTCAATTCCTGAGCCTGCATCTCGGTGAGTTCAAGTGTTTGAATTTGCTGAGTCGGCTTCGCGTCACTCAGCGAAGGGGGTGTTTTGCTAATATCTACAGCCGCAGGCGCATTGTCTTCTTTTTGACAAGCTGAGATGCCCAATGCCAGAACGATTATTCCCGTGAGAATCCATATTTTATTCATTTTCTTTCGTCTCCTTTGTGATAAAAACCAATTCTTTGCCAACAAAACGCTCTAATTGAACCAGCGATTGATAGTATTTTTGCATCGCTTCCAGGTAATCTTCTTCCGATTTGATAAAATTCCGTTGTGCTTCAAGAAAGCGCATAATTCCTGTCTCACCTGTGCGATACTGTTCTTATGTCAAGTCCAGCAATTCCTG
>DSDE01000067.1 GCA_011049095.1 Fidelibacterota bacterium | reverse complement strand
TTTATATGTGTACTGAATGCCCAGTTTTTCAAGAGGATCTTCACTATCGCGAATACCAGCAGTATCAATAAGATTAAAAAGCAGCCCCTTGTGTTCAAATTCGCCTATAATATAATCTCTGGTGGTGCCTGGAATCTCACTGACCAATGCTCTTTGCTCATGAAGAATACGATTAAGGAGCGAACTTTTGCCGACATTGGGTGCACCTACAATCGCAACATTAATGCCATCGCGAAGCGCTTTTCCGTGTTTATGACTTTCAGCCAGTTTTTGTAAAGCTTTTAGCGAGTATTCTATCTCGTGCTCAATTTTCTTTTGGGAAAGCTGGTTGATTTCATCTTCACTAAAATCAAGCTCGTATTCTAAAGTGATGGCTAACTCTTTGAGAGAATGGTGAATTTTGTGTATGGAAGTAGAGAGATCACCCCCCAAAATTTTGAGGGCATTGTTTTTGTATAGGGCTGTTTTTGCATGAATAAGATCAAGAACAGCTTCAGCTTGATTCAAATCCATTTTTCCGTTAAGCACAGCCCGCTTTGTAAATTCACCCGGTTTAGCCTCGCGGGCACCTAAGAGATAAAGTTGCGCAAGAATTTGCCGGACTATTGCTAAGCCACCATGGGCGCTGATCTCGGCCAAGTTTTCACCGGTATAGCTATTGGGTGAAGGGAAATAGGTAACAATGAGATTATCAATTATTTCACCACTTTCTTGATCATAAACAGATGTCTTGGTAGCATATCTTGGCTTGAAGTTTGATTTTTTCGTGAGTTTTTGAAGAAAAAGACCGGAATTTGGTCCGCTGATTCTAATGATTGCGATACTGCCTAGACCTGGGGCGGTAGCAAGTGCAGCAATTGTATCGGAATAGAGAACTTCACTCACTTTTTCTTCAGGCGATTCGTTGATTCAACGGGCTCTATTTTGCCGGAGGGGTTAATAAAATATTTTTGTTGAATAATTGTCAAAATGTTAAACAGTGTGTAGTAAAGATTCAAACCGCTGGGTAAATTGTTAAAAATCAGCAGAAAGAAGACAGGCATTATGTACATTATCATTTTTTGCTGAGGATTGCTTTGTGCACTGCCTGTCAGTTTTTGTTGAAAGATCATTGTCACAGCCATTACGATGGGTAAAATGGCAATTCCATCACCGTATAAGGGAATTGTAAAGGGAAGTTGAATAACAAAATCAGGGCTGCTGAGGTCATTAATCCACCAAATAAAGTTTGCCTGGCGCAATTCGATGGTGGTTCTAAAGATGATGAAAAGGGCGTAAAGTAACGGCATCTGTAAAAGCATCGGCAAACAACCGCTAGCAGGATTAGCTTTATACTTCTTATAAGCCCCCATAATCTCTTTGTTTAGTTGTTGCGGATTATTCTTGTGTTTTTCCTGAATCTCTTTCATAATGGGCTGTATTGCCTGCATTCGCTTCATGCTCTCGTAACTTTTACGAGTCAGGGGATAGAGTAATATTTTTATAAAAATACTAAATACTATTAAGACAAGTCCATAATTTGGTATAAATCGATGGAGAAACTTAATTGAATAGAGTACGCCAAAACTAATGGGTTGAATTAGTTTCCAGCCCCAATTCATCATTTTTTCCAGACCAATATTATATGAGCTTAAGTAGGTGTCATCTAAAGGGCCGATTAAAATTTGATATTCGTCCGTATGTTTGAACGTATTGGTATATTTCATCTGCAGGGTCGCGTTTGTATATCTCTTATCTGCTCTTTTAAAGCCGCTTAGGGTGGCAGCGTTGCCAGTAGCGCTAGTGGGTATTACCGCAGCTGTAAAGTATTTACTGCGAACGGACATCCATTTCACGTCTCCAAGCATACGCTCTGTTTGATATTTATCTTTCAAATGTAGCTCTAAGAGCTCAGTGCCGGCCATACTATATACATAGCTGTATTCTATATCATCACGGCTGTTTTTTTCTGTAATATTAAAAGCGCTATTCCAGTGAAGCTGATAGTTTTGGTCGGGTATTTGGTTTTGAAAGCCAGTGAGTTCGATTTTCATATCAAAATGGTATAAACCATCATAAAAGATAAACTTTTTGCGAATGCTTTTTTCTTTGCTGAGAATATGCTCAAAATCTATCTCATAACGGCCGCTGATTTTGACAGATTCACCATCCTGGTATAGGTTAAAATTTGAGCTGGTAAATGGCATTAGGCGTGTGTTAACAGTATCGCCGTAAGCGCCTGAAAGAAAACTAAGAGAAAGATTGCCCGTCTGCTGTGAGTCAAAGAGAACAACGGGTTCTCCGGCAGCATCAAAGTAATCAAAAAGAACTACCTTCTCAATGGTGCCACCGCCAAGGTTGCTGAGTGTTAACGCGTATTTATCTGTAATAAATTCAAGAGATTTCGAGTTGATGTCAACAGGTTCTTTATACACCTGAACTTTTGCGGGACGAGGTGTTTGTGTAGTAAGTGACTCACTGAGAGACTCTCTCTGCGCTTGCGGAGATATCGGTTCTGGACTAGGGCTGACCTTTTCGAAATAGTAGGGCATCAGGATAAGAACCAATGCAATCATGGCAAAAGCGATTAATGTGTTTTTATCGTTAGTCAAGATTTTCCTGCTTTATTTTTAAGTTTTGTATGATAAGACAAAAGTCCTCATAGAGTGTAGCAAAAACATTTTTTTCAGGAAAGCGTAATAGCAGTAAACCCAACTGAAGCTTGACCTGTTTTAATACAGACCTGCGATAGAGTTCCCGTAGATATCTCTTTGCCATGTTTCTTTGCACGGCATTTTTGAAAGAGCGTGCTGCGGCAAAAATAATCTGAGACTTGGAAGATGGAAGGAAAACGAGGGCAATGTAATCACCTCGTATCCACCTTCCATTTTTAAACAAGCCTGTAATGTCACTCCTATTCCTGAGTATCTGCGCCTTTGCTAATTTTTCTTTTTTTAATGACTTAAGCGTTTTCGACCCTTGGCTCTTCTTCTTGATAGGACTTTTTTTCCACCAACACTGGCCATTCTGGCGCGAAAACCATGTTTGTTCTTTTTCTTTCTGTTGCTGGGTTGAAATGTTCGTTTCATGCTTCCTCCATTTTTAGCCTGCAAATTTGCATAATTATTTTATTTAAATCAAAATAAATGAAAAATATTTTACTCGTATCTCAGCGCTTCGATTGGGTCTAGCGCGGACGCTTTGATTGCTGGATAGGTACCAAAAACAGCGCCAATAACAGAGGTCACCATCAAGCCGATAAAGGCCCAAGCCCATGGAATGAGAACCTTAATCTTCATAATTAGAGCTAAAATGTTTCCGGCAGCAACCCCGAGAATAATTCCAAAAAGTCCGCCAATCATAGTGAGGATAATGGCTTCAAGGAGAAATTGCTGCAGAATCGATTTCCGTCGTGCACCAAGACTTTTTCTGATGCCAATCTCTTTTGTGCGCTCAGTAACAGTTACGAGCATAATGTTCATAATGCCGATGCCGGCGGCAAGCAGTGCGATGGAGCTGATGAGCAAAGCGGCAAGCTTGATAGCGGCGGTGACTTGGTTAAATGTATCGAGAAGGCCTGCATTAGTAACGATTTCGAAATCATTTTCTTCACCAAGGGGCACTTTGCGGATGTGTCGCAAATGATAAGTTACTTCATCCATCGCATCTTGGAAATGTTCTGCCTTACTCACGGTAATGGTGTAGCCTAAACTCGACCATGGTGTGCCAAATTGCTGCAGGTGCGTAGTTATTGGTATGACCACTCTATTATCTTCAGACTGTCCAAAAACCGCCCCTTTTTTGTCGAGAAGGCCAACAATATTATACTTTTTACCCCGAATAGAGACCTGTTTACCAATAGGATACTCATTGGGGAAAAGCAAAGCTGCCACATCATATCCCAATAAAGCAACAGCGCGTCTTTGGGAAAGGTCATCGTTTATCAGCATACGCCCCTCCGAAAGGAAAAAACCTGAAGTATATTCCCATTCAGGAGTGGTGCCAATTATGGTGACATTTCGTTTTGTCTGCTGATTACCATATTTGACAGGATCTCCACCGTGCCATTCTTCGGCAGAAATGAAGTCGGCCAGTTTTACTTTTTCTTTTAGTTTTTGATAATCAGTATAAGTAAGATTTTTGCGATTATGGTATTTTCGACGATCGTGGCCGCCCATCTGAATTGCCGGATATTTCTGTATATAAAAATTGTTTGACCCAATAACGCTTAAATTCGTTTCGAGTGCTGACTGAAGTATATTGATGGCAGTCATCACACCAATAATCGAAAAAACGCCTATGATAACACCCAGGAGGGTAAGAAAAGAGCGAACCTTATTCTGTCGTATGGAAGAAAGAGCTGAGAATAGAATTTCATAAATCGGCATTTTGTGAATCCTTACTCATGACGTATCGACTCTATGGGATCAAGCTTGGCTGCCTGATTTGCAGGTACAATACCGCTAACTATACCTGTTATAACACTAACCAATAGCGCAATGAGGATAAGATTTGGAGACAAACTGGCAACGAAGTACTTTTTTAATAAACCTACAAGGCCGGTGGTGAGTAAAACACCAATCAAGCCGCCAATAAAGGAGATGAAAACAGCTTCTGATAAAAATTGGAAAAGAATAACGCTGCGCCTGGCGCCTAAAGCTTTTCGAATGCCAATTTCTCTTGTGCGCTCTTTTACACTTACAAACATAATGTTCATAATACCAATACCGCCGACGATAAGCGAGAGAGCGGTAATTCCTAAGCCAACTGCTGTAATCGCCAATTTGATTCCATCGAGCTGTTGTTTAAAAGCTTCCTGTTGGTTGATAGCAAAATTATCACTATCCATTGGTCTTTGTTTGCGAATATTCCGCATGATGTAGCGAATCTCCTCTTTAGCAGTCTCCAAATCAACGCCGTCGGTAATTTTGACTGCAATGGAGAGATGGCGGGTATAGCCCAAAATATTTTTGGCGGTCTGGTAAGGCAGGGTAATAATATTATCCTGGCTAAAGAGCCCTAGAAATTTTCCCTGAGCCTCAAGAACGCCAATCACTTTGACTCTAGTTGAATTGATGAAAAATTCCTGGCCAATGGGGTCCAAGTTTGGAAACAGATTGATTGCAACTTCTGACCCGATAACAGCAACTTTTGCGCTCACTCGATCTTCCACCTGGCTGAAATACCTCCCTTGAGCCAATTTGGGAGCATTAATGTAGGCTGATTGCCAGTTTGTACCCTCTACGACGGTATTTTCGATGGCATAATCCCGAAATCGGAGATTGGCGCTTCGTTGCAGAGAAGCGCTGGCAAATTCAGCATATTTGCTCTTCTCCAATATTTTATCTACATATTCGGGCTCTAGGTTTGGGCGATTACGGAATTCCCACCATTCTCCATTTCCCATAAACCACGGATATTTCTGAATATAAAGCACCCGATCGCCAATACTTTTCATACTATCATCAAAAACATTATCTACGCCTGAGATTGCTGCGCCCATAAGGGAGACACTGAGGATTCCGATGATAATTCCAAGCATTGTTAGAAAAGCCCGGGTTTTGTTCGTAAATAGTGCGCTAAAGGCGATAAGAGCGCTTTGGAGATAGGGGCCCATCTAAAATATGCGATTAGTTTTAGTGTCTTGATCAATTAAACCATCTCGAACATGCACGATACGCTGGGCATTCTCTGCAATTTCTGCCTCATGCGTAACTAAAATTATAGTGTTTCCTCCCTGGTGAAGCTGTTGGAGGAGTTCCATAATCTCATTGCTGGTTTTGCTGTCCAGATTGCCAGTGGGTTCATCAGCCAGGATAATTGAAGGATTATTTACCAGAGCTCGGGCAATGGCCACTCTTTGGCGCTGACCACCGCTGAGCTCATTGGGCTTATGGGTCATGCGATCAGCCAATTGGACTCGCTCAAGGGCATATTTGGCGGCTTCGATGCGCTCTTTTTTGGGAAAACCAGCATATATCAGGGGTAATTCAACATTTGCCAGCGCGGAGATTCTCGGCAAAAGATTAAATGTCTGAAAAACAAAACCAATTTTTTGATTGCGTATATAGGCTAATTGGTCATCGGAAACAGTATGATGCCCGTTGTTTTCATCAATGCTATTCCCATGAATGATGCTCCCATCGAGAATGTAAGTGCCATTGCTTGGGGTATCCAGGCAGCCAATAATATTCATAAGTGTTGATTTTCCGCTTCCGCTGGGCCCCATTATGCTAAGATATTGATTTTTTTCCACAAACAGATCAATACCACGCAGGGCTCTGACTTCAACAGAGCCAACCTGATAAAATTTTGTTATTCCTTGCAGTTCAAGTAGTGCCATCTAATTTTTCTTCTTTTTTGATTTTTTATCGCTTTCCCGTTTGATCAGATTCGCATCCTGAAGGTCACGGCTGACAGCTTTGTGATTACCAACAACGATCTCGTCGCCTTCTTGGATCCCTTCTAAAATCTGGAAATAATCTTCACCGCTAAGCCCTATCTTTACCGGAACAGCAATCGCCGAGTCATTTCGAACAACAAAAACAATCTCTTTTAGCTCGGGTTTCTTGTTGATATTTTCGTCGTTTCTAAGGCTGTCTGCTCTTAAAAGGGAGTTTATTTTGTCTGCTGTTCTTACTGTGACAGCCTGAATTGGAACCGCAATACAGCCAATTGCCCTATCTGTGAGAATTTCTACAGTGGCACTCATACCTGGACGCAGCTCAGAAGGAATGTTTAACATTTTTACAACAACCTGGAAGTTAGTTACTGATTCCTGGGTTCCAATACCTGAGCTGGTGGCAAGATAAGCAATCTCGCTGAGCTCCCCTTTAAATACTGTGTCTCTGATAGCGTCTATTTCAATATCAACCGGATCACCGAGACTGAGACGAACCACATCACTTTCATTGACCTCTACTTCCACTTCCATCTCTCTTAAGTCAGCCAAAATCATAATCACATCAGCCTGAAACTGGCTGCCGAGGGCAATTTCACCGGCCTCTTTACGAATTTTAATCACTTGTCCGTTAATTGGGGACTTTAATACTGTTTTAGAAAGGTTATCTCTTGCTTGTTCAAGGTAGGCTTTTGCCTGATCAAGTTGGCTTTGAGCAAGCTCATATTCAGAAACAATACGGTCAAGCTCTGCCTCACTTAAATTTTGGCTGTTAAACAAGGTCTCACTTCGCTTTTTCTCCTTTAACAGGGTTTCTACTGAAATCTTTCGGCTATTGAAGTTAGACTCGGCGCTTCGGACATCAGCTTCATAACGGACTTTATCAAGCTGAGCGAGGATTTGCCCGGCTTGCACTAAGTGACCTTCTTTTACATAAATGGCTACAATTTCTCCGGCCACGTTGGCAGAAATATTCACTTGAGTAACCGGTTGCACCCTTCCACTGGCGGTAACCCGCTCTTCTACATCACGCAAAGTCACTTTTCTGGTTTCAACCAATACAGGCTTCTCATTTTTTTGTCGCAGATTAAGAAAAACAATAAGAGCGATGAGGCCGATAAAGGCAAAGATGATAAAGATCTTTTTCATAAGCTATATCCCTGTTATTTGACGGATTCTGGACATCAGAATCATTTTTGAATATTTTGTTTTGACCAGGTCTGTCTTTGAAGAAAGAACTGTAATCTGAGCATCCATCTGGTCAAGAATTGTGCTGCTCCCAATGGCATAGCGCTGGTTAATAAGCTCCAGGTCTTTACTGGCGCTTTCAAAAATCTTCTCTTGAATTTTTAGCAGCCTCTCGGCTGTCTGATAGTTACTGTAAAGATTCAGAAGAGTCTCTTCATATTTTTGCAGCTCTTCATCCAGGGCCAGGTCAGCACTTTTGAGGCGCACCCTCTCTTGCTGAATGGTGTTGGAGCGACGAAAACCGCTAAAGATGGGCAAACTGGCCTGGAGATTCATTGAGAATGCGTTGGATTGGGTGCCGGCACGATTAGCCCAGGATTGTCCAACATTGGCGCTGACACTTGGATAGTAACTTTGCTGCGCCGATTTCAGATTTAATTGCTGCAAAGCTCTCTGCTGCATTAAACGACGGATATTGGGATTGTTTTTCTCCATCGATTTCAGGGCTTGTTCAAAATCAGGAAGCTTGATTTCCGAATCATCGATGGCTTGAAGATTTAGCGGTCTGTTTGGCGATTCACCCATCAGAATATTTAAGGCTCTTTTGCGGGCGCTGATACCCTGTTCTTCAACAATCAGATTATACTCAGACTGGCCGCGCTGCACCTCATATTTAAG
>DSDE01000447.1 GCA_011049095.1 Fidelibacterota bacterium | reverse complement strand
GCATTCTCCGGTAAAGCGTCGGCTCGCTAATGCTGAGATAGCGGGCAGTTTTTCCCCGGTGTCCGTTGAATTTTTTCATAGCTCCGATGATATAATTTCGCTGAAACTGTTTGGTGGCTTCATCAAGTGAGCTGAAACTATCATCCGGCGTGGGAATCCGAATTCTTTCAAATAGATATTGCGGCAAGACATCATCGCTGATCCATTCGCCATCGGTAAAAATCATCGCCCGCTCGATGACATTCTCCAGCTCCCTTACCTCGCCGCGCCACTGGGCCTGTTGCAAAATATGCATCGCTTCATTGGTCATTCCCTGGACATTTTTGCCCATTGCTTTGTTGAATTTCTGTATAAAGTGATTAACGAGGAGGGGAATATCACCCTGTCGCTCACTGAGGCCCGGCATCACAATATTTACGACATTAAGGCGATAGTAAAGGTCTTCCCGAAAGCGTTTCTCGGCAATCTCTTTTTCCAGATTTTTATTGGTGGCAGTAATGATGCGGACATCCAGCTTGACGACCTTGGTGGTGCCGAGGGGATAAATCTCTTTTTGCTCTATGGCTCGGAGAAGCTTCATTTGGAAATTGGGGCTTACTTCACCGATTTCATCGAGAAAAATCGTGCCCCGCTGCGCTTGCTGAAAAAGGCCTGGATTTTCCTGTGTAGCGCCGGTAAAAGCGCCTCTCTTATAGCCAAAAAGCTCGCTTTCAATGAGGTTATCGGGGACGGCGCTGCAGTTGAGAGTCACAAAAGGGCCATTCCTCCGGGGAGAGTTGTAATGCACTGCTCTGGCCACCAACTCTTTGCCTGTGCCGCTGCGCCCGGTGATCATCACATTGCTGTCTGATTCGGCAACGAGCTGAATCATCTTAAAGACTTTTTTCATTGCATCGGCCTGACCGATTATATTGGTAAAATCATATTGCAGATTGACTTCACGGCGCAATCTGGCATTTTCCTGGACTAAGAGTTTATGCTGAACCAGTTTGTCCAGCTTGATTATCAGCGATTCAAATTTGAATGGCTTTACAATATAATCGAAAGCGCCATGCCGCAGAGCCACAATTGCACTTTCCATCGTAGCGTATGCAGTAATAACAATAAAATTGATATGGGGCGCAAAAACATTTACGGCATCCATAAGCTCCAGGCCGCCTTTTCGGGGCATTTCCAGATCGGTTACCACTACGTCATAGCTATTTTGTTTGATCATCTCGTAAGCCTGCTGACCGTCTCCAGCCTGCTCACATTCATATCCCCTTTTATGGAGGACGGCGACAAGCGATTCCCGAAAAATGGTATCATCATCAACAATCAAAATCCTGTTCAAAACTTCCATTACGGCTCCTGTTTTACCGGCAGAGTGATGTGAACTGCTGTTCCTCGCGCCGGTTCACTGTCTATTCTTATCTTTCCATTAGCATTCATGATAATATTGTGGCATACCCAAAGTCCCAGACCGGTTCCCCCCTGCTCTTTTTTAGCAGTAAAAAATGGCTCGAAAACTTTAGGAAGAATATCAGGCGCTATGCCGGCGCCATTGTCACGTATCAGGATATTAATATACGTGATGTGACATTCTGTAATAATTTGGATTTTAGGCTTTTCAGTCTGCATTAATGCGTCTGCTGCGTTTAGCAGAATATTGATAAAAACCTGCAGCAACTGATCAAAATTCATCCAAATGGCTTTAATTTCTGAACAAATATTCTGATTGATGTCGATTCTTTTAATGCGGCTGTCGTAGGCTGTGATACGCAGGGCTTCTTGTAAAATTTCATTTACATTGACCCATTCCCGGTCGCCTGACATAGGCTTGCTAAGGTCTACCAATTTTCGTACCGTGCGGCTGAGGTAATCTATTTGATTGTGAATCTGACTAAATTTTTCTTTGAGAAAGGGCTCGCTGATATACTCTTCTGTCATTTGGACTAAAGAGCTGATAGACATTAGAGGTTTTTGAATATCATGGGCAACTCCGGCAGCCATTTGGCCAATAGCCGAGAGTTTTTCACTTTGGGCAAGCTGCGCCTCCATTCTTTTTCTTTCTGTGACATTATGCCCAAAAAAATGTATTGCCGCAGCGCTGCGGTTTGCTAAATGAAAAGTTTTGATATTCCACAAGAAAATCCTCTCCTCATCATCGGGAAGAAGCACCCGCATCTCCAGGTCCTGATAGTGGCCACTGTCTTTTAAGGCTTTCTCAAGGAGCTGCAGTGTCTGTTCATTAATCGTAAAAAGCTGACTGATATGACTGCCGATGATATCAATCCGATTTGTTTCAAGGCTGCGCTCAGCCCAGTGATTCATATCTGTGATGTGATATTGGGCATCGGTTTGGATATACATAATATTAGCGATGGTCAATAGCTCGCTGGTCATCTGCTTTTGCTCTCGCAAGGCCTGCTCAAGGATGCTCTCATCCCCATCATCCATGAATACCAGGTGGAGAATAACAGTTTCCGGGCTTCCTTCACTCAACTCTGGAGTGGCGCTGAAAAGGTGACTGACACCGGCGCTGTCGCGTAAATATAGAAGGTGAACGGAGCGCAGCAGCAGGTTTTCCATTAATTTAGCGGCTGACTCGTAAGGATTTCTTTTTTTATCGAGAATATCCAGCATTGAGACGGAGCTCAGAGATGAGCCGGAAATATTCCAGCCGAGAAATGAATCAAGCTCAGATTCGATGCTAAGAATATCGCCATCACCGTTTAACAGAAGATTGCCAACAACCATTCATCCTCCTTCGTTTTGGCCAGTAAAATTAACTGATTCCCAAAACTTATCCAAAACAAATACTATATATATTAAAGCTTAATCTTGAGATTTGAAGACTTTCAAGTTTTATAAGTTTTGAATATTTTAAAAGTTGTTCAGTATTGAGTGACAAAAGAATTGAAATTCGCTCAAGAGTACGCTAAATTTTAAAGTTACGCAAGTAGCGGGCAAGCGCTGTGCAATAAGAGCGCAAAAGATCGCCGAAATGAAAAAGATAGAAACAGAAACCCCAAACCAGTAAGCAGAGGAAACTATGACCTTCATAGATTATGCAATAATTGTAGTCTATTTGGTAGCAATGGTCGTTGCCGGATTGTGGATGCAGAAAAAAGCAAAAGAGGGCATTGACAGTTATTTTCTGGGAAACCGTAAATTACCCTGGTGGGCGCTTGGTGCATCGGGTATGTCTTCAAACCTTGATATCAGTGGCACAATGATAATTGTCGCTCTTATTTATGCCTTGGGCGCCAAGGGATTTTATATCGAGATTCGAGGGGGCGTCACCCTGATTATGGCCTTTTTGATGATATTTATGGGAAAATGGAATCGCCGGGCAAATGTAATGACGATGGCTGAATGGATGCGCATCCGCTTTGGTGAAGATAATGAAGGTCAGTTAGCCCGTTTCATTACAGCAATTGTTTCCATCATCGGAACCATAGCTATGGTGACATATTTTGCCATTGGCGGCGGCAAATTTCTTGATGAATTTTTAGGTATTCCCGCTTTTTGGGGAATGTCTTCCGAGTTTTGGGCAGCCACGGTATTGATAGCTGTTGCAATGATTTACACTGTGGCTTCCGGTCTGTATGGTGTCATTTGGACTGATGTTTTTCAGGGAATTCTTATTTTCACAGCGATTGCTTATGTAGCGGTTCGCGCATTGGGAATCACGCTCCCTGAAGAATTTTTGATTTCAATGCCAATGAAAGAAGCAGCCGCCGATGGCAGCAAACTCTTCCAGCCATTTGCCACAAGTTTCAGTGAATGGACCAATCTGGCACCCCAATGGAAACTGGATATCAATCCGGGCTCTGATTACTCGATGTACACACTCTTTGGCGTGCTGACGATGTTTTATATTTTCAAAACAACCATCGAAGGCAGCGGCGGCACCGGGAACTATATGATTCAGCGCTATTACGCAGCAAAAAGTGACAAAGAAGCGGGCTTGCTCTCTCTCTTCTGGACCTTTCTGCTGAGTTTTCGCTGGCCCTTTATTGCCTCAATGGCCATCATTGGCATCTATATGGGCGTCACCAGCGGGAGCCCCATTCAAGACCCGGAAAAGGTGCTGCCAATGGTGGTAAACACGCTTCCGGTGGGCGTTAAAGGCTTTCTTATTGCTGGTTTGATGGCGGCAGCTATGAGCACTTTTGACAGCACGGTAAATGCCGGCGCAGCCTACTGGGTAAAAGATATCTACCAGGTTCACATAAATCCAGGCGCAGACAATAAAAGACTGATGCTCCACAGCTACGGCGCATCAATTCTTATTGTTGTCATTGGTTTGGGTCTGACTCTTTTCATAAAAAATATCAATGATATCTGGAGCTGGATAACGATGAGCATGGGTGCTGGTCTGATTATTCCCCAATTGGTGCGCTGGTATTGGTGGCGTCTCAATGGCTATGGATACGCCATCGGTATGGCTGCCGGTATGATATCAGCCATCCTCTGGAAAATTTTCACACCCGATACTATGCCGGAATATTACAGCTTCCTTTTTGCTTCTCTTATTTCACTCGTGGGCACTGTAATCGGTACAATCGCAACTCGTCCCACAGAAGATAAGGTCCTGCAAAATTTCTACAACCTGACCCGCCCCTTTGGCTTTTGGCATCGCTTTCGTGATAGCCTGCCAGCAAAAAGAGTCGAAAAAATCGATGCCGAAAATCGTCGTGACATCATTTCCACATTGATGGCCGTTCCGTGGCAGGTGCTGCTCTTTATGTTTATGATGAACCTCATTTTCAAAGTCTGGTCACAGGCTCTCTTTCTTGGTGTATTCCTAGTTGCTCTGAGTATTGGACTCTATTTCAACTGGTTCAGGCATTTGTCAACAGAAGTTAATATGGATGATGATGACGATTAAAGCGCTTAAGGAAACCGTTGGTATGAAGGCAGAAGAGGAAAATGCAGGCTCTGGTAAAAACAGCATTATTTCCCTGCTTATTCTTCTCATCGTTATACTTTTTCTCTGGAATTGCAGCGGTCGGGACCCTAGTAAAATAGTGGTCTGGACTTCAATGCGCCCAGCTGAGCAGGCGCTTTTGCAAAAACATTTGGATAAATTTGCTGAAAAATATCCCGACTACACAATTCGCCAGCTTTTTTATTCTCCGGAGGAGCTGAGAAACAATTTCATCATCAGCGCTATTGGTGGCAGCGGCCCGGCTATCGTTCACGGGCCAAATAATAATATTGGCCCCTGGGTAGAGCTGGATGTCATCAGTGGGCTCTCAATGGATTTTGAGCCTGCTTTTCTCGACAGTTTTATCAATCATCCCTTCAGTGCCAACACCTGGTTTCGGGATGAGCTCTATCAGATCGCCGACCGTGTAGGAAATCACTTATGCCTAATTTACAATAAGGACTTGCTGCCGGAGCCGCCTCAAACGATGAGCGAACTGATTTGTCTGGGAAGCGATTTAATGCAGAATGGCGGCGCCAATGGCAAGCCTGTGCGCTACGCCATCGCCTGGAATTTTACCGAGCCTTTCTTTATTGTCCCCTTTATTTCTGGATATGGCGGCTGGATTATGGATGAAGACTTCCAGCCGACTCTGGATAATAAAGCAGTCATCCAAGCCGGACAGCTCATTCTCGATTTGATTCAAAGTCATGGACTGATGCCAAAAGAGTGCGATTATGAGATTGCTAATGCGCTATTCAAAGATGAGCTGGCAGCAATGATAATCAATGGCCCCTGGAGCTTTGCCACTTACAAAGAGAATAATCTTAATTTTGGCGTGGCGCGAATTCCGATGATTGATGAAACTGGGCTCTGGCCAGCGCCCATTGTGTCGCCACGTGGCTACTCACTGAATAAAAATATCAGCGGTGAGCAGCGTAAGGTGGCGATTGAGCTGATTCGATACCTCACCAGCAATAAAGTAATGTTGGACTTCACAGAACTCTCGGGTACAATTCCCAGCCGTACAGAAGCTTACAATTCGGACTTGATTGCCCGGGATGACTTGATCCAAAACTCCATTGAGCAGCTATTGGTGGGCAATCTTAGCCCTGTGGTAACAGAGCTGCAGTGGATTTATGACGCCATGCGACCGGCTTACCAGGGAATTTTCACCGGCTCACTCAGCCCCCACGAAGCAGCAAAAAAGATGCAGCTAAGCGCCGAGAAGCTCTTTCGGGAGAATCGCCAATGAACACGATGGAACACAGAACCAACCGCTTAGCCTATATGTATGTAGGTCCGGCCTTGATTATTATGTCATTTGTGGTGCTATACCCTTTTATCTATAATCTGATTATCTCTTTCAGCAATATGAATTTGAGCCATTTCCGTGACTGGGAGTTCATCGGGCTCACAAATTATATCAATGTCCTTAGCGGCGACAGGCAGTTTTGGTATTTTCTTTGGAAAACCATTCTCTGGACTGCTATCAATCTCTTTTTCCATGTAGGCATCGGCGTGGGTCTGGCAATGATACTCAACAAAAATATTCATGGAAAAAGTATTTTCCGTCTCTTGCTGGTGCTCCCCTGGGCGGTGCCTCAATACATCACAGCCCTCACCTGGCGAGGAATGTTTAATTCCGAATATGGCTCCGTCAACCTGCTGCTTGATAGACTGTTTGGCTGGCAGGTCCCCTGGCTCAGCACAGAATGGGGCGCTTTTTTCGCCTGCGTCATTACCAATGTCTGGCTGGGATTTCCCTTTATGATGATTATTGCGTTAGGCGGCTTACAAAGCATTCCCCTTGAGCTATATGAAGCAGCGGATATTGACGGCGCCACCTGGTGGCAGAAATTTCTCAATATTACCGTGCCTCTGCTAAAGCCGGTGATGGTGCCGGCTATCACCCTGGGTATGATCTGGACCTTTAATAATTTTAATGTAGTCTGGCTGGTTAGCAATGCCGGAGAACCGCAGGATATGACCCATATTTTGGTGAGCTGGGTTTATAAGGCCGGTTTCAGCTATTTTCGAATGGGCTATGCTGCTGCATTCAGCTTTATAATATTTGGTATCCTGCTCTTTTTGGGCTGGAATTATATTAAACGCACCCAAGCAACGGAGTCAGTTTACCGATGAGAAAAGACCCAAGAGATATGAGTTTACCTGGAAAATTTGGCGCTTATACAGCGCTTAGTCTTTTCAGTCTGTTTGCCCTCTGGCCGGTGCTGCAGGTATTTTCCATCTCCCTGCGCCCTGGTGATCGTCTTCTTTCTAAAAGCCTGGCTATTATTCCTGCAGACGCTACACTGGATGCCTATCGCCGGCTCTTCTTTGATGAACCCTTCCTGCGCTGGATGGGTAATTCTCTTCTGGTAAGTGTAACTGTGACCCTAATCGGGGTGGCTCTGGCCGCCACTGCCGGCTACAGTTTCAGCAGATATAAATTTCCTGGCCGCGATAAGGCGCTGATTGGTCTCATTGTCACCCAGATGTTTCCTGTGACGATGCTGTTGCTGCCGCTTTTTATCATGCTAATCAAGCTGCAGATTTATGACAGCTTTCTTGGACTAATCGTCGCCTATTCAGCAACGGCTTTACCTTTTACTGTCTGGCAAATGAAAGGATATTACGATACCATTCCCCACAGCTTAGAAGAAGCGGCGATGATTGACGGCTGCACCCATTTTCAGGCTTTTTGGAAGGTGATTTTCCCCCTGGCCTATCCGGCGCTTTCCATCACCGCCTTATTCTCATTTATGTCTGCCTGGTCGGAATACTTGGTGGCAGCGGTGCTAATCCAAAACCAGGATCTCTTCACCCTGCCCCTGGGCTTAAAAATGTTTCAGTCCAACATGGAAGTCTCGTGGGGTCTCTATTCTGCCGGCGCTATTATTGTCAGCCTGCCGGTGGTTATTTTGTTTTTGTCACTAAGCCGCTACCTCGTATCCGGCTTAACACTTGGAAGTGTAAAGGAGTAATTTTTTATAATGAAAGATATTTTGGTGAATCAGCTTAACAGCCTGGGATTTACAGTTTATGAAGCTAAAGCTTATCTGGCCCTTCTAAAGCAAAATCCGGCCAGTGGTTATGAGGTGGCGCAGGAATCGGGCGTTCCCCGCTCGGTCATCTATGACGTCTTGCGCAAGCTTGAGAAAGGCGGCATAGCCGCTGTAGCTCAGGAAAAACCAAAAAAATACATCCCCCTGCCCCCCGACCAGCTTGTTTCTATATTAAATAATCAATTTTTGAGCAATCTGGAAAGTCTGGAAAGCAGCCTGAAAAGCTATACCAACAATAAAGCCGGGGGAAGCCTCTGGAATATAACCGGCTATCAGGTAATTTTACAAAAAGCCAAGGAGATGATCGAAAAAGCAGAGAATAGCATCTATCTTAGCGGCTGGAATAGTGAAATTGACGAAATGACAGATGAACTGGAAGCTGCAAAAGAGCGCGGTGTTTC
>DSDE01000051.1 GCA_011049095.1 Fidelibacterota bacterium | reverse complement strand
GATGACTGGTTTGTGCCCACCTTTCGTGAGCTGGGAGGATGGCTGGTGCGGGGCGTGCCTTTGCGTCAGGTTTATCTCTATTTTTATGGCAATGAAGAGGGAAGTCGCCTGGAAATCGGCAAATACCACGCCCTGCCAGTGAGCATTCCCATTGCCAGCCAGATGCTGCACGCCGTTGGTTTGGCCTACGCCGAGCGCTACCAGAAAAATGATCGAGTGGTAATCAGCTTTGTCGGGGATGGCGGAACTTCTGAGGGTGAATTTCACGAGGCGCTGAACTTTGCCGGCGTCTGGAATACAGGAAATATATTTTATGTACAGAATAATCAGTTTGCGATTTCGGTGCGGCGCAAGATTCAGACCCGCAGCGCCACCATTGCCGAAAAAGCTTTTGGCTACGGTTTCGAAGGGGTGCAGATAGATGGAAATGACTTGTTAGCCGTCTATGCTGCTACATCGCTGGCCGCTGAAAATGCCCGCGGCGGCAAAGGTCCAACACTCATTGAAGGCTACACCTATCGCCTCGGCGCCCATACCACCGCCGATGACCCCAGCCGCTACCGTGAAGACACTGAAGTCACCGAGTGGCTCGCCAAAGACCCCATTTTGCGTGTTGAGAAATATCTGTTGAATAAAAAACTCATCACCGACACCGAAATCGAAACATTGAAAAAAGAGGCCAAAGCCTTTGCCGTCAGTGAATTTGAAGCTGTGGAAAAGAGTCAGGATCATAGCCTGGAGGATACTTATCGTTATACATTTGAGACCATGCCGCTCATTCTCAAAGAGCAGCTTGAGAAACAGGCAGCCTTTGCCAAAGGAGGTGCAAAATGAAACCCTTAACCATGATTGCAGCCATCAACGATGCTTTTAAAGTAGAGATGCGCCAAGACCCTAGCGTGGTAGTCTTTGGCGAAGATGTAGGTGTGGAAGGCGGCGTTTTTCGCGCCACGGCTGATCTGCAGAAAGAATTTGGCGAAGAGCGCTGTTTCGATAGTCCTCTCGCCGAGAGTGCCATCGCCGGCTCTGCCATGGGTATGGCTATCGCCGGCCTGCGTCCCATCATAGAGATGCAGTTCAGCGGTTTCGCCTGGCCAGCTTTTGATCAGGTGATTAACCACATCAGCCGTATCCGCAATCGCAGCCGGGGCACATTGACTGCGCCGATGGTGATTCGCATGCCTTACGGCGGCGGTATTCGGGCGCTAGAGCATCATTCTGAGAGTATGGAGGCCATTTGGGGACACATTCCCGGCCTGAAAGTGGTCATTCCCAGTACTCCCTACGATGCCAAAGGATTGCTCATTGCCGCTATTCGTGATGAAGATCCAGTGGTTTTTATGGAGCCCAAGCGAGTCTATCGTGCTTTCAAGCAGGAAGTGCCGGAAGATGCCTACACCCTGCCCATTGGCAAAGCCCGTGTGCTTCATACTGGCGAGCAGCTCACTTTGCTAAGCTACGGTGCACAAATGAAAGAAGCTTCCGCCGCAGCCGCAATTCTTAAAAAAGAGGGCTACTCGGTGGAGCTAATTGATCTGCGTACAATTTTCCCCTATGACAAAGAGACGATTTTAGAAAGTGTCCGTAAAACAGGGCGCTTTCTTGTGGTGCACGAAGGTCCCCAGACCTTTGGTGTGGCCTCAGAGCTGATTAGCGCCGTCACAACCGAAGCTTTTCTCCATTTGGAAGCTCCGCCAAGCAGGCTCACAGGTGCCGATACAATATTCCCCCTCTGCCGCGGTGAACACCATTACATGATTTCGACGGAGCGCATTGTAGCCGAAGCGAAAAATATTATTAACTACGCAATTTGAGAAAGGGGAGAACAATGATTTTTGAATTTAAATTTCCAGATGTCGGGGAAGGTGTTCACGAAGGAAAAGTCCTGCAATTGAAATATAAAGCAGGGGATATGGTGGAAGCCGGAGAGATCCTGGCTGTCATCGAAACCGATAAAGTGGTGGCCGAAATTCCGTCACCCAAAAGTGGTAAGCTACAGAAATACGGCGCCGAGGAGGGACAGATAATTAATGTTGGCGAAGTGCTGGCTTTTCTCGAAGTGGATGGCGATGCTCCAGCCAAAGAGGTGGTGGAAGAAGAAAATGCTGGCGTGGTAGGCGAACTGGAAGTAGCCACTGGTGACAGTTTTATGCCCGCTTCCGGTGAAGGATTTATTGACGGCGCTGCGGAAGACAGTACCCTCGATGATCGGCAGGCGAAAGTTATCGCCACACCTGTCGCCCGAAAAATGGCATCCGACTTGGGAATCCGTCTCGACAGCATTAAAGGCAGTGGTCCCGGCGGACGGATTATGAAGGAAGATATTCTCCGGGCCAAGACTTCCGGAGAGATTGAATCAAAGCCCGCTTCCAAATCCGAAGCAAAAGCTGAAAAAGCCCCTGAATCGCTCAAATCAAAAATGCCAGCGATCGAAACAGCTCCAGTGAGCGCCAGCTCCACAAGCATACCCCTCAGCACTATGCGCCAGACCATCGCCCGCAATATGGAAGAGAGCAATCGCATTCCAGCGGCTGTGATTCAGGATTTTACTATAGTAGATGCCCTGGTAAAGCTCCGTGAACGTCTTAACGAAGGCCGGGAAGGGGCAGACCGCCTCAGCTTTCAGCCTTTTTTCATTAAGGCGTTGGCGGCGGCGCTGAAGGCTTTTCCTCAGCTCAACGCCACCTACGATGCAGCAAAGAGCGAAGTGACCGCCTACAAAGAGATTAATGTGGGTTTGGCGGTAGATACTGAAGTCGGGCTTATGGTTCCGGTAATTCGCAATGTTGAAAGCAAATCTATTGCTGCCATCAACCGCGAGATGCGCAGCCTGGTGGAAGCAGCTCAGAAAAGGACTATTGCCCTGAACGATCTTCGTGGCGGCACCATCTCTATCACCAATTACGGCGCTTTTGGCGGAGTTTATGGCGTGCCGATGATTAATCCGCCGCAAGTGGCTATTTTGGGAATCGGCAGAATGCATCAGGCGCCTGTGGTGAAAAATGGTGAAATCGTTCCAGCCTGGGTTCTGCCCGTCTCGCTGCCTTTTGATCACCGCGTCATTGATGGCGCGCTGGCTTCCAAATTCGTCACCCGCTTCCTCAATCTCCTGCACAACCCTGACGATTTACTGATTTCAATGTGAGGCGCGAGCTGGGACTTAGGAGACAGGTGAATAGGAGTTTAAACAACAAATGATGAATTCTTTAGATAATCACTTATCCGCAGCTAATCACAGAACGCATTCTCCCTCTGAGAGGAGGTGGTTACTGAGCGAAGCGGAAATGTCGGCTCTTCATCAAACATTCATTATTTGCCAAACTATGCTTCGCCTGGCTTGCCCTATCACCAATCAACCATCAAACTTGGAGAAACAATGACAGAAAAAATATATGATCTAGCCATCATCGGCGGCGGCCCCGGCGGTTACGTGGCGGCGCTGCGGGCAGCACAGGGTGGACTTTCCACTGTCCTCATTGAGAAGGAGGCTATTGGAGGAATGTGCCTTAATTGGGGCTGCATTCCATCTAAAAGCCTCATCAGCAGCGCCATTCTATATGAGAAAATGTTGAAAGCCGAAAAATATGGGCTTACTGGCGTGGATTTCAAAGCCATCCGCCCCGACTGGGGAAAGATGAATGACTATGCCCAAACCGTAGTGCAGCGTCTCACCCGCGGCGTGAAAGCGCTGCTGGATAAAAACGGCGTCGAAACCATTCTAGGCGCTGCTGAAGTTCAGAATAAACAGTCGCTGAAAGTCAATGAACAGATTCTTCGCTTCAAAAACCTTATCATTGCCACCGGCAGCAACTATCCGCTGCCGGACTTTGTGAAGGATGAGGTCAATTTCTACACACCCCGCACGATCTATGGCATTCAGGAGCTGCCGAAAAGTCTCACCGTCATCGGAGCCGGTGTGGTGGGTGTCGAGTTTGCATTGCTCTTTGCATCACTGGGTGTGAAAGTTACTCTTTTGGAAAAGCACAAAGAGCTGATGAGCTATATGGATGTGGACCTGATTGCCGCCCTCAAGCTGGCTCTGAAAAAGAATAAGGTGAAGCTCATCACCGATGCTAATGCTTCAAAATATGATAATGGAGGATTAACAATCAAAAAAGGTGATGATAAAGAGGAAATTCTCAGCAGCGAAATCTATCTCGGCGCCCTTCCACGTACCGCCAATCTCACAGGTCTGGATGCCCTCGTTAAAGCCGGAATGGAGATGAAAAATGGATTTATCCGCAGTGATCTTCGCGCCAGAACCACGCTGCCCAATATCTATGCCGTCGGTGATGTGAATGGCAAGATTATGCTGGCCCATGTGGCTTCCGCTGAAGGCACTAGCGCTGTGGAGACTATTCTCGGAGAAGGCAAAGACCTTGTTTATGATCTGATGCCTTACAACCTCTACGCCAAGCCGGAATTTGCCTCGGTGGGACTCACCCAGCAGGAAGCAGAGAAGCGTGGATTCCTGGTGGAGACTGGGAAATTTCCCATGACGGCTAATGGCAAAGCTCTGGCCGATGACAGCGCTGATGGTTTTGTGAAAGTGGTTTACGATAAGAAATATGGGGAAATTCTGGGTGTGCACATTGCCGCCGATAATGCAACAGATCTGATTTCTGAGTCAGTGATGGCAATGAAAGTCGAAAGCACCGTCTGGGATGTAGCCTCTGCCGTTCATCCCCATCCCACTTTCTCAGAAGCCTTTTTGGAAGCCACTTTCAAGGCAATGAAACAACCTTTGCATACTCTCTGAACTCCTCCCGTTAAGAGGTCTGCGACACAAAGCCCCGAAAAACCGGGGCTTTGTATTATCTTCTTTAATAAACCCTTCTGAAAGCTGTTATATTTGAATATCTTTATGCAGATAATCTCGAATTTTCAGACTCCCAAATTAATTTGATACTTTTGGTATCAATTCCCAGGTATAAGGATTTTTATGTTAAAAGTAAAGCTTAATCACAGCCTACTATGGCTTTTGGGCTTCTTTTTCTTCTATGAGGCGGTGCCAGGCCTGGAGTCTGGTTTCGCTGATTTCACCTCGGCCAATAGCATCTCGAACGGAGCATCCCGGTTCTTGATAATGACGGCAGTCACTGAAGCGGCAATTCGCAGAGATTTCTAAAATATCAGCGAATGTTTCATCAATGTCTGCTAATTCGGCGCTGAGCTGCAATTCACGGATACCTGGATTGTCCATTAAAATTGCACCATTTTTTATAAGGATCAGCTCTCTTTTGGTCGTGGTATGAACGCCCTTTTTGGCAGAGTGGCTGATCTCCTTTGTCTCCAGCATTTTTTCACCTATTATGGCATTGATAATTGTAGATTTGCCAACCCCTGAGCTGCCCAACAAGGCATAGGTTTTAGCTGGTTCTAATAGTTTTTCAAGCTCTGAGATACCCATTCCCGTTTTTGCCGACATCAGCAATACGGGTATATTCATCGCACTTTTTTCTATGATTATTTTCATTTCTTCCGGGTTTGCTGCAAGATCAGCTTTATTGAGAATTATCAGCGGCTCTATATCCCCCTGATGGGCTGCGGCCAAATATCGTTCCACCCTGCGCGGATTAAAGTCTCGGTCCAGACCGCTGATAATCAGTAGATAATCGAGATTGGCTGCAATGAGTTGTTCATTATTTACAGCAGTATTTTTCCGCTTTCGGGCGCCGGATGCTGTGCGTTTCAAGAGTGATTTTCGCGGCAGTATCTTTTCAATGCGCGGCGAGTGTCCAATTTTCTCAGAAAAGAGTACCCAGTCTCCAACAACGGGACGGTCCATCACCTTTATTGCTTTGTGAAATAAAACGCCGCTGATGGCAGCATTTATTAATCCTGATTCTGAAACCAGAAGAAATTCACGGCGATGGGCGGTAAGAATTCTGCCAGGTTTCAAACCAGATTTCGCCGAAAGCCCTTTCTCGTAAAATGATGACCAGCCATAGCTCTGCAGAATAGAATTGTTCATTGATTAGGAGAGGCAAGTCTGAAAGAAATTGTTCATTTTTCCCAAACTTGAAAAAGTGTTTTGGCAATATCTGTATTATCCAGGTAAGGGCCCCAAACCGGGTCATTTCCTGTGGCAGTCTCGAGGAAAGCTTTAGCCTGCGCACCTTTGGCGAAAAATGGCACCAGCGAATTGGTATGTGAACCGCTGCCCCACTTCATCTCAGGAGTCTGGCCTTTGCCTTTGCCCAGGGGAAGGTAATTTTCTCCATAAGGTTCACCCGGGCCGGTGAGAAAGCCCGTCTCGTGGTCGCTGGTCACGATTAGCAGCGTCTCTTTCCAACTGCTTTTTTTTTCAACCCACTTACAGACCATTTCAACGGTACGATTGAAATCGGCCATTTCTTCAATGAGACGGCCATCCTGATTGGCGTGAGCTGCCCAGTCCACTGCCCCGCCTTCAATTATCAGGAAAAATCCTTTTGGATTATTGTCCAGCACATTGAGGGCGGCGGCAACCATTTCGGCAAGAGTAGGGATATTTTCATTAAAAGCTCTGTGAAAAGGAATGGTATTGTCATCTTTTATGCTCTCATCATCGGGATTATAGCCCTTCGATAAGCTGCCGCTGCGCCCCTGCTGCAGTGTGGAATAGACCTGAGGAACACCAAGCAGCCGCTTTGGGGTTTCTCCCTCTGCTAATCTCAGAAAATCTGCCCGTGTCTCGATTTTATGCCATTTGTCAACAATTCCATCGCCATCAGCATCATTTCCTGCTTCTCCGGCTTCCAGTTTTTTCCATAAATCTTCACCGCCAACAAACTTGTACCTTGCCTTTTCCCTGGGCTGTCCATCATCATTAAAGAGAGGATGTCCCGCTCCCATAATCACGTCTGCGCCGCTTTTTAAAATCATTTCTGCGGCAATGGCTTCATAATTTAGCCGGCTGGCATTGTGGGCGATAAATGAGGCAGGTGTGGCATGGCTCAGGGGAACGGATGAGACGACACCGGTGGATTTATCCAGGGTTTTTGCATGTTGCAGAATAGTATAAAGCGTGTCTCCGTCAGGCGTGATATTCAGCATTCCGTTTTTGGTTTTCCTGCCGCTGGCTATGGCCGTTCCTGATGCGGCGCTGTCGGTATAGCGCTTTTTCAGATAATGAACACTGGAATGGGCTGAATCCGGATTATAATCTCCGCCATAGCTATAGGTGCTCATCGCCAGCTTTATCGGCCAGGATTCGTAATGAAGGGAGCCGGCTTCACCATTTTCATAAAGCCCGGATGCCGCCACATGGGGAAAGCCGCAGCCGTCAGCGATGACAATAATAATATTTTTAGGCGCTTTGTCTGCCGAACAACTGACTAAAAAGAAGCCGATAAGGAAAAAGAGACTTGTCTTTTGTAATGTCATTTCATTCCTCTGTTTTTGTTTGTAGCGTAAATTACAAATACCTGCTTTGTAAATCACTTTATTTTCTTAGTTAACCAAGATATAAGCAAAAAGGTGTATAAAAAACCCCGTGAGAGGGTTTTTTTTTAAGCAATGCTAATGAAGAATTCACTTCAGGGCAGCAAAACGTTTGTTGACGGCTTCCCAATTGATATCCTCAAAAAGCGCCTGAATGTATCCACCGCGGTCAACACCATAATCCAGAAAAAAAGCATGCTCGTAGCTGTCAATGACCAATACAATATCCTGATCAACAGGCAGCCCGCCATGATGCTCAGTCAGCAGATAGCTGTGAAGCTTGCCATCTGCTTTTCGGCGGCAGACAAGAACCCAGCCAATGGTGCTCAATGCAGTTGATTTGATATCAGCCAGAAAGTTTTCCCAGGAGCCAAAAGCTTCATCAACAGCAGCTTTAAACTCATTTGAAGGAGTCATACCATCGTTGCCAAGATTTTCGAAATAGTATTGATGCAGGTAAGTGCCATTATAGGCCACTGCTTCTCGGCGTTTTAATTCGCTCCAATTTCCCCAGCTATAATTGGTGTGGCTTTTGTCTGCTTTGGCCAGCTCACTCTCAATGAGATTGATGCGGGCTACATAGCCCTTGTAAAGCTTAAAATGTTCTTCAAGCTGCTTTTCACTGAGGCTTTTCAATTTTCCTTTTAGATAACTGAAGTCTTTTGCCTGATGTGTCATTTTTCCTCCCTTATTTCTGTTTTTTTATTGCTAACGGCCTGTGTCAAACAGGCGGGGCAAATTCCAAAGAATTCCAGCCGAATCTGTGTGACTTCATACCCATCAGTGTTTAATGATTTTGATAAATTCCCTTTTGGAAAATCCACATCCACAATATCATGACATCTTTCACAGATAAAATGGGCATGGGGCTTGGTATTTCCCTCAAAATAAGACTTGTTTCCGGTGATTAACAATTCCTTTATTAATCCTTCTTTACGTAAAATATTCAGATTACGATAAACAG
>DSDE01000015.1 GCA_011049095.1 Fidelibacterota bacterium | reverse complement strand
TCTCTTTTCCACCTTCAAACACAATCTTCTTTATCCCGAATTCGTGAATGCCCGGATTAAATCAACTTGGAAAATGAGATTTGTGAATAGGAAAATTTTATTTTGGACAGATGTGAGAAAAAATATAACAATGCAGCCATTCGGGGCTTTTATGATATATATGTGACAGACGCTTGAATGCCATTCAAACGCTCAGAAAATTTAATTATGCTGCGCAACTTGGCTATTCTCGATAGTAGCTGGCGCCATTACTGGGACTTTAGAAAGCACTCGCCCATCTGTGGAGGACCTTTTTCCCATAGATATCTCAAGAGAAGAAATTTCCCCGTGCTTTTGTGAAGATTGGAGCAAAATGCTAAATTCTTTATGTTTCTATAGATAGTAATATTTTTCTTTGTATTCTAGTAAAATCTATGTATGTTACTATATGGAGAAACAGAAATGACACAGAAAGAAAGTCTAAATGAGCTGATTGGCGTATTCACAGAGATTCAGGATGTCGAGACGATGGGCCGCTTTTTTAACGAGATTTTCACACCTAAGGAGCGAGATGATTTTGCGCTGCGATGGCGACTCCTTCGAGACTTGCATCTTGGGAAAGCACAACGGCAGATTGCCTCTGAGCTCCACCTCAGCTTGTGCAAGATTACCCGTGGAAGCAAGGTATTAAAAACAGAGAATTCAATCACAAAAAAGATATTAAAAGAAAGAGATGGAGATTCAGATGGTACAGTTAAGTAAACATCATTTATTACCGGATGTCAATGGCTATTTTGGTGAATATGGCGGCAGTTTTGTCCCGCCGATGCTGCAGCATATTCTCGATGAGATTACTGCGGCATATTTTCAAATTCGGGAGACTGAAGCTTTTCAAAGCGAACTGAAACGACTTTATCAGCATTATGTAGGCCGCCCCAGCCCAATTTTTCATGCAAAAAACATGAGTGAAAAATATGGCGGCGCAGAAATTTATTTCAAGCGTGAAGATTTAAATCATACCGGTGCTCACAAGATTAATCACACACTTGGCGAAGCGCTGTTGGCAAAACATATGGGAAAAGCGACGATTATCGCCGAAACCGGCGCTGGTCAGCATGGCGTAGCGCTGGCAACTGCAGCGGCGTTGGTGGGACTGAAATGCGTTATCTATATGGGTGAAGTGGATGTGAAGAAAGAGCACCCAAATGTGACGCGAATGAAAATTCTCGGCGCAAAGGTAGTGACGGTAAGCCGTGGCACTAAAACGCTGAAAGATGCCGTGGATGCAGCATTTGAAGCTTATCTGGAAGACCCGGTGACGCAGTTTTACGCCATTGGTAGTGTGGTGGGACCTCATCCTTTCCCTATGATGGTGCGGGATTTCCAGAGTATTGTTGGCTATGAAGCGAGGGAGCAGTTTCAGCAAATGACGGGTAAACTTCCAGACAATCTGGTGGCCTGTGTTGGCGGCGGCTCCAATGCCATTGGGCTTTTCACCGCATTTTTGGAAGATGAGGATGTAAATATTATTGGTGTGGAGCCTTCTGGAATCAGTTTAAAAGAAGGTGAACACGCCGCGACCTTGACTTTAGGCCGGCCCGGTGTTCTTCACGGATTCAAATCATACCTTCTCCAGGATGACAGCGGAAATCCTCTGAAAGTCTATTCGGTAGCCAGTGGTTTGGATTATCCGGGAATTGGCCCACAGCACAGTTTTCTCAAGGATATAGCCAGAGTGAAATATGAAACAGCATCTGACTATGAGACAATTCAGGCCTTTTTTGAATTGAGCCGGGTGGAGGGGATTATTCCAGCGCTGGAAAGCGCCCATGCCGTGGCTTATGCAATGAAACTAGCGCCAACACTTTCAACTGGGCAGACCATCCTTGTGAATCTCTCGGGACGCGGTGATAAGGACATTGATTTTGTTGCTGCCAAATATGGTGCTGAGTATCACCTGGAATAGTTTTGCTCCACGGAGATATTTTTTGCATTAACAATAAAAAAGCCGAGGTGATGAACCCCGGCTTTTGTAAAATCGAAGCAGATTGTTTAGATATGAATGGTCCTTATGGGGATTCTAGATTTCCCAGATTTTCCCTACCAGATTAATGCAGGGTTTTAGGGTTTTTTTACTTGGCTCCCAGTCAGCAGGACAGAATCGGTTCCTTTTTGGACACGAACTTACTAGTAAGCTTTCACCTGACGGATGGTCTATTCAATCTGTCGTCCCACTGGCGGGGTCAGGACTTCCATCGTCTGAATCACGCTATCGGGATCAATAATGAATCGTCCTCTCAATTCTACTCCGGTATTTGCATCGTACACACTGTAGATTTTTCCAAGCTTGCCGGGGCAATCTGAAGCCTTATGAAATGGCAAATCATGCCCGGCCAGCTTGCAATGCTCGACGTTATTCCACATTTTATGAACAAACTGGCTGTCCACCGAGACAAAAATCACCTCAACACCCAACTATTGAAGTTTATGATAGTTAGCAGCGACCGCTGATACGTTAGCGCTTCAGACAAATCTAAAATCAACGGGATAAAACCAGAGTATCACCCATTTGGTTAGGAAATCTGACAATTTTACGCGAGTGAATGTGCCCTTGTTATATGTCGGTGCAGCAAAGTCAGGCGCCTTTTACCCGACTTTGGCGATAATCTCTTGATTTTCTATGCACACCTCTTTTTTGGTTTCGTCACTTGTGGACGTGCTGCCTGCACTGGCTCCGGTAGCTCGGGCAAATCCTGCTGTTTTAGCTATTTTTTCCTCTCTTTCCTGCTGCTAAATTTTGTCCAGCAATCCTGTCTATTAATTGTTCATACAAGACTGCACTTTTTAGTATGCTGCTTTCAGGACTACTTTTCCACTTAATTTCTGATATTGTGAACTAAAGGCGTAGAATTCAGTGGAGAAGCTGAGCATTGGGGGGACATTTTTCCAACCGCACCTATATCACTGAGCGGAGTGGTATCCTGAGCTTGTCGAAGGGTCGAAGTGCGGTCACTGAGCGGAGTCGAAGTGTTGCCAAATTTGGACCTGTCCGTCTCCTGATGGATCAAGCCAAATTAAGAATGAAATAATAGAAAGAGTGAATGAAAACTTGGGGGGCTAAAAGAGAATTCACGATTCTAATCTTTTAACCCGTTGTAAACAAAACACTGAAATTTGCTTTCCATATTATTTAGGACAGCAGTGGTTTAGTTTTATTGACTTATCTGATGATAAGCATGATGCACTGATACCCTGAAGCTAAACCTGAATAATTATCTAATTTTAATAATTTTTTATTTGTTCACATTCATTTTTTCGTTTAAATTCCTCAGCTTTTTGACAGCAGCCCGGGTGGTGAAATTGGCAGACGCGCTAGGTTCAGGGTCTAGTCTCCGACGGAGGTGCGAGTTCGAGTCTCGCCCCGGGCACATTAAAAGCGGACTTCGGTTCGCTTTTTTATTTGGATAGAAAAATAAGTCATCACAAAAACTGTGAGCCCCAGTCCGAGCTATTATCCAATATGATAAGTGGGGCAAGAGGCTGTTTAGTATGAAGATATACCCTTTCACAAAAGCTGGAAGCTTTTGTGAGGTTTCAAATAATAAAAAGCCGGAGCAGAGACTCCGGCTTTTTATCTATAATAACCCGTAGGGTAAGGAGGGTCAGTGTTGTTTGAGAACCTTTTCTTTCAGATACTGGAAAAGGTCGTTGGGTGAGATAGGCTTTTCCAGGTAATCATCGGCATTAATCCATTTGCGCTCTTCATTGGTTTGAGTTGAGAAGCGGTAGCCGGTTTCGTGTCCGGTGCTGGTGAAAATTACGATAAAGGGTTTATGCCCTTCGATAAGGTTTCTGAAGCGGTGCACCAGTACAAATCCGCTGTCGAAATGCTCCATAACTACATCGCAAAAGACCACATCAGGCCGAAAAGCTTTGTATTTCTCAAGTCCCTCTTCGCTTCCATAGGCTGCCTCTACCTGAAAACCGTGTTTTTCCAGAAAGGGTTTATAGAGCTCAATCATATCATAATCGTCATCAATCAAAAGTACTTTTGTCATTGTATTCTCCATTTTAAAATGCTTCTCTTTCGATGTAGTGGGTATGCAAGATCTGGTGTGCAGTTTTCCCTCCGGGCTCACCTATAAATTCCTCATAGAGTTTCTGGATAGCCTCATTGTGATGGGATGCGCGTTTTGGCATTGTGCGGTCGAGGTGATAGATGGCTTCTGCCCGTTTTCGTACTTTTTCGGGATCGTATGGAAGAGGCTGACCACCGCCATTGATGCATCCGCCTGGGCAGGCCATCACTTCAATAAAGTGAAAAGCACTCTTTTTTTCTCGTATGTCTTCGAGAAAGCGTTCCATATTTTTTAGGCCATTGATAGCTGCCACTCGAAGTATATTTCCATTGAGATTGACTTCGGCAGCTTTAACGCCATCGAGGCCGCGGATGGGTGTAAATTCGATAAAATCCATATCATGACCGGTGAGGTAGTAGCGGGCTGTACGGATTGCAGCTTCCATCACACCGCCGGCCACACCAAAAATAGTGCCTGCACCGGTACTTTCTCCCATCGGGTCGTCAAAAGGTTCATCGGGAAGGCGGCTAAAATCCACACCGGCTGTTCTTAGCATTCTCGCCAGCTCTCTGGTGGTAACTACGGCATCCACATCGGGTTGATCGCTGCCTAGTTCCGGGCGCTGGGCTTCAAATTTCTTAGCTGTGCAGGGCATAATTGAAACAACGAATAGGCGATTGGGGTCCACACCGATTTTTTTTGCGTAGTAGCTTTTTACCAGAGCACCTTCCATTTCGTGAGGCGATTTACACGATGAGAGGTGGCCAATGAGGTCGGGGTAAAAGTGCTCCAGATATTTGACCCAGCCGGGACTGCAGGAGGTAATCATCGGCAATTCACCGCCAAGCTGAATACGTCGAAGAAGTTCAGAGGCTTCTTCGATGATGGTGAGGTCTGCACCGAAATTGGTGTCGAAAACAACTTCAATTCCCAGGCGGCGCAACGCTGCCACGATTTTTCCGGTGACGATGGTTCCCGGCTCCATTCCAAATTCTTCTCCAAGGGCGACCCTGACGGCGGGTGCAATTTGCGCCACGACGATTTTTTCAGGATCATTGATTGCTTCCCAGATAGGTTTCTGGGAACTCTTTTCTCTTAAGGCTCCCACAGGGCATACCACGATACATTGTCCACAATTAACACAGGCGACTGTATTTAGGCTGCGGTCCAAAGCCGGAGCCACCTGTGAGTTAAAACCGCGATTCATAAAATCGATAGCGCCAACATTTTGGATTTCGTGGCACATTCGGACACAACGTCCGCAAAGAATACATTTTTCCGGGTCTCGCTCGATTGAAGGGGAGGCTAAGTCCAGCTTGCCTTTTCGTCTCTCGCCACGATACCGGTGCTCACGAACGCCATATTCAGCAGCCAGGTCCTGCAAGGTGCAGTTGCCGTTGCGGACACATACCAGGCAGTCCTGGGGATGATTGGCAATGAGCAGCTCGATGATAGTTTTCCGGCTGCGACGTACTTTGGGTGAATTGGTTTGAACCTGCATTCCTTCATAGATAGGGAAAGCGCAGCTTGGCACCAATTGTCCATTTTGCTCATTTTCCACGACACAGATGCGGCAACTGCCGGTAGGGCTGAATTCTTTCAGATAGCATAGGGTTGGAATTTTTATTCCTTCCCGGTTGGCTACCTGGAGAATGGTCTCGCCTGGACCAGCCCAGACATTTTTGTTGTTAATCGAAATATTCATTTCAGCTTCTCCTATCGCACATAAATGGCGTCATAATTGCAGTTTACCCGACATTGATCACAGCGGACACAGCGCTCATCAATGATGTAATGAGGCCCTTTCTTTTCTCCGATGATGGCATTTTCGGGGCACTTGATTGCACATAGTGTACATCCCGTACATTTTGAGGTGTCAATAAAATAGGTGAGAAGCTCGCGGCAGTGTCCGGATGGGCATTTGCGGTCATAGAGGTGGGCTTCATATTCTGCACGAAAATAGCGAAGCGTGCTGATGACGGGATTGGCGGCAGTTTGTCCCAGGCCGCAGAGGCTGGTATTTTTTATGACATCAGCCAGGCGCTCAAGATACATCATCCCCTGGAAGCGGAGAAGCGCTTCTTCGGGATTCCGCTCGCTTTTATAGCTGTGGGTAAGGCGCTCAAGGATTTCCAGAAGGCGCTTGGTTCCTTCGCGGCAAGGGATACATTTTCCGCAGGATTCACTTTGGATAAAGGTCATGAAGTACTTAGCCAGGTCCACCATGCAGGTGCTTTCGTCCATTACAACCAGTCCACCGCTGCCCATTATTGCGCCCACAGATTTCAGGGATTCATAATCCACCGGCGTATCAATGACTGATTCAGGCAGGGCGCCACCTGAGGGACCGCCAATCTGCACGGCTTTGAATTTTTTTCCATCTGGAATGCCGCCGCCAATATCAAAAATAATTTTCCTCAGGGTCACACCCATCGGCACTTCTACCAGTCCTGTATTGACAATTTTTCCGGAGAGGGCAAAAATCTTGGTGCCTTTGCTGTTGTCGGTGCCAATTCCGGTGTACCATTGGGCACCATTGTTGATGAGGGCCGGAATATTGGCCAGGGTTTCTACATTATTGATAATAGTTGGTTTGCCAAAGAGTCCGCTCACTGCTGGGAAAGGTGGTCGGGGTCGGGGCATTCCCCGTTTCCCTTCGATGGAATGAATCAGCGCTGTCTCTTCTCCGCAGACAAATGCGCCTGCGCCTTTTTTTATCTTTAGGTTGAAGGAGAAATCGGACCCCATAATCTTTTCACCAAGAAGGCCATATTCTTTGGCTTGCGCTATGGTCTTTTCCAGACGCTTGATTGCCAGAGGGTATTCGGCTCGGCAGTAAACATAGCCTTCGGAGGCGCCGATAGCATAGGCGGCGATAATCATGCCTTCTACAACGCGATGAGGATCACCCTCCAAAACAGCTCTGTCCATAAATGCGCCGGGGTCTCCTTCATCGGCATTGCAGATAAGGTATTTCTGGTCTGCTTTGGTGTTGCGGGCAAAGTGCCATTTTTTTCCGGCAGGGAAGCCACCGCCGCCTCGTCCGCGGAGACCGGCATCGATTACTTCCTGAATCACGTTATCAGGGCTCTGTGTTATTAGGGCTTTGTGCAAAGCCTGATAACCGCCGCGTGCCAGATAGGCATCTATATTTTCAGGGTCTATCACACCACAGTTGGCCAAAACCACTTTTTGCTGGTTGCGGAAAAAAGGGATAGAATTGATATCGGGAAGATTTTCATCCATCAGTGCCCCATCGGGATAGTAAACTCCCAGCAGCTTTTCGTGGTAGATCTCATTTTTCACAAGCGTGCTTTCAATGAGGGCAGGAACGTCTGTTACTTTAACCTGGGCATAGCTGATGCGCAGCTCGCCAGGGCGCTTGATGTCTACAATCACCTCTTTTGCGCAGTAGCCAACGCAACCCACTGGGATCAGCTTTGCAGATATCTGGTGTTTTTCCAGCTCTTTTTCAATGGCTTCCATAACTTTATTTGCGCCGTTTGCCAGTCCGCAGGTGCCCATTCCAATGAGAATGGCCGGCTCTGAGATATTCTCCAGGAGCACTGATTTGCGAACCTGCTGGATCTCGCTTTCACTCTGTTGATCGGCAGAAAAATTTTCTAAAGCTTCAACAATAAATCTTCCGGCAGGCGGCTCATCGGCACTCTTTTTTTGTTCATAATAATCAATAAATCTCATTGTTTCCGCTCCTTTTGCACCATTTTTTTATAGCGGCTGACAAGCTTGCTCAGTGATTTGGCGGTCAGTCCGCCATGAAATTCATCATTTATAGCGATGACAGGAGCAATCGAGCAGGCGCCAATGCAGGCTACGGTTTCAATGGTAAAATTCAAATCTTTGCTTGTTTCCCCCGCCTTGATCCCCAATTCTGACTCCAGAATGCGGAGGATATCGAGGCTTCCTTTCACATGGCAGGCAGTGCCGCGGCAGACCCGAATGACATATTTTCCCAAAGGACGCAGCCGAAATTGATTATAAAATGATGCGACACCATATATTCGGGCTACCGGCAGATGGGTAAAGCGAGCCAGTTTTACCATCTCTTCCTCAGGAAGATAACCGTATTGATCCTGTACGTCCTGCATCATTGGAATCAGCGATGAGGCATCGCCCTCTTTGTAGTTTTTAAAAAGCTCCAACAATTTTCTCCTCTCATTTATCATCGCAGTCTTCATGACATTTTCTGTGCCAAACTTTTTCCATCATTTAAGTTGTTGTATTATAGAGAATAAGCATTTTTACCACTCTCTATCTCATCAAGCTGCTTTTCTATTGGGAGTGGAAGCGAATTCCCACAGGCCGGAAAAGGGACATACTTCTGACTTATTCTAACAAAGCTGACAGCGCGCATTCTTTATTGATTGAATGCTT
>DSDE01000013.1 GCA_011049095.1 Fidelibacterota bacterium | reverse complement strand
ATGATGTGTTGATGCTTAGCGCTGGATTTTTGCTGTTTACCTATTTGCTGGAGGAATAATATGAAGCAATTAAATGACATTTCTGCAGAATGTGGTCTCTGGACGATCTTCTTGGGATTGACATTGTTGACACTCCATTTTGCAAATCTTTTTTTGATCACGGTTTATGCGCCATTGGAATCAACGATGGGGCTCATTCAAAAGATTTTTTACTATCATGTGCCAGTTGCCTGGGCGGCTTTTCTTGCCTTTTTCTTTAATTTTCTTGGCAGTCTTATCTTTCTCATTAAAAAAGATGAAAAATATGACAGTCTGGCTAAAGCCGCCACCGAAACAGGTATGATCTTTATCATTTTGGTGCTTATAACAGGGCCGATTTGGGCCCGCTTCACCTGGGGAATGTATTGGACCTGGGAGCCGCGCCTGACGACATCCTTTGTTCTCTTTATTCTTTATCTTGCTTACGTTTTACTGCGTCGTTTTGGCGGAGAGGGTGAGCGTATCGCCCGCTTTGCAGCAGTTTTGGGAATCGTTGCCTTTCTCGATGTGCCGCTGGTCTATTTTTCTATGCATTGGTGGGCGCCGGAGATTTCTGCGCATCCCCGCAGTATCGGGCTATCGTCAGAGATGAAGACAGTCTTTTTTATCAGTCTTGGTATTTTCACATTGACGGCGCTTTATCTCCTGTGGGAAAGATACCGTCTTATTCGCCTTGAGCATCTTTATCAGCAGACTCTGATGAAAAAAGTTGGGAAATAGTATGTTTAAAATGCTTATTGGCGCGATATCCCGAAACCCAATTTTTAATGATTAAATGCATGGAGCTAATATGAAAAATTTTTTGCCCACTTTTATTGCATATGGATTTATCTGGATATTTGTTATTGGTTTTTATGGCGCGACGCTATTACGGTCCGCCGGTCTAAAAAAAAGGATTCATGAACTCAATGGATAGAAAACAGATTATTCCCATCACCTCAGGGCTATTTCAGCAAAATTGTTTTATCGTGGAAAATGAGGGTCAGGCGCTGATTATTGATCCGGGTGAAGGATTTCGCAAAGTTAGTGAGATAATCTCCCAGCGTGCTCTGCAGCCGATGGCCATTCTCTGCACCCACGGGCATATTGACCATGTATTGGGTGTGGCACCGCTGCAAGAGCAGTTCAAAATTCCATTTTATATGCACAGCGCCGATCACTATTTGCTGGACAACCTGGAGAGAGCCTGCCAGAAATATGGATTGCCCTATCACGGCACACCAAAGATTGATTTTGACATTGCTGGTATAAAAAGCGCTGAGCTGGCGGGTCTGACGGTTGAGTTTTTACATAGTCCGGGTCATACACCTGGCGGTGTTCTTATTCGTTTTGAGAAATTTGTCTTTAGTGGCGATACAATTTTTTATCGCGGTATCGGTCGCACTGATTTTCCCGGTGGAAATTTTGACACATTGCAGAAAAGCATCCGCAAGGTGGTTTACACACTTCCAGATGACACAGAGCTCATTCCGGGACATAGCCGCGCCACCACGGTTGGTGAAGAAAAGTACCAGAATCCTTTCGTGATACTTTGACATTTCCCAAATCCAGGTCAATTTATTTCGTTTTTCTTGATTTTCTCTTTTTGCTAGTATCTTTTTGAATTTGTATTCCTGTATGAATTTTATAATGATTTATGATAATGCCGGAAACATGGAGAATAAGTCGTGACGAGCCTGTCCCGGATTATGATTATTGACGATGATCCCGCGATAATTTTGATAATCAAAAAATTTGTCGGCAACTCTGGTTGCCAGGTTTTTACTGAAGAAGACAGTTTAAATGCGCTGGAAACTGTGAAAAAAGCTCAGCCAAATCTGATTTTACTGGATATTGAGATGCCCGGACTGAATGGCTTTTAAGTGTTAGACCAGTTAAAAGCCGATGATAATCTGAGAAATATTCCGGTTATCTTTCTGAGTTCAGATGAATAAATCAGCAGTAAGGTTAAGGTTTTCGAAGCTGGCGCAGCCGATTATCTCGTGAAGCCGGTTCATTTGCGAGAGCTGGAAATCCGTATGAAAAACCAAATTAGGCTGTCAGATAATCAGCAGAAGCTTGAGCAATATGCTCATAAAATGGAGACTCTTGCACAGGAGAGAGCCGTTCAGCTTGTTCATAAAGATAGGTTGAGCACTCTGGGCACATTAGCCGCTGGGCTAGCTCATGAGATTAATAATCCGGCTACTTTCATCATGACAAATCTCAAAGCTATGGAAAACTATTTTGAGTATTTTTTGCCACATATTGAGAAAATGGCAAAGGGAACTGGAAGCGAGGCGCGTTTTAGTGTCATTTTAAAAGAGCTTCCCCAAGCTTTTGTGGATATGCGCAGCGGCGTTGAGCGGATTTCCAACATCATCAATGTCCTCTTGGATTATTCGCGAAAACGAGAGCAGTTCAGCGATAAAATTAATTTAGCGGACTGTCTTAACGATGCTCTGGTCTTTACCGGGCATAGACTGAAAAATATTGAAACAGAATTGAATATTCCCCATTATCAATGCACGATAAACGGCAGTCGTCAGCAGATCACCTAGCTTATCACCAATCTAATAATCAATACCGCCGATGCTGTGGAAGCTTTGCCCAATCCAAAACTTAAAATCACAAGGCATAGATGAGGGCAAATTCGTTTTATCCATTGAGGATAATGGGCCAGGTGTGCCGCCAGATATTATGGAGCAAATATGGACACCCTTTTTTACTACAAAAGCGCCTGGTGTGGGCACTGGCCTTGGGCTCAGCATCTGTCAGTCTATCGTCCAAAATCACAGAGCTAAGCTTTCAGTAAAAAACATTGAAAATTCCGGCGCTTGTTTTATGCTGGAATTGCCTTGCACGAAAGGATAATTATATACGAAACGTATCTAGAACAAAATGTAAACCTGCTCATCGTGGATGATGAATCAAAAATCAGAGAAGGGCTTCGACGACACTTTGAGTTTAAGGGTTTTAAGGTCTTTACAGCTGCCAATGGGGCTGAGGCTTTAAATGCCTTAAATGAAACGTATTGCCCAATTGTTATCAGCGATATCAAAATGCCGGTGATGGATGGTCTCAAGCTTCTGCGAGAAATCCGTGGACAATATCCCATCACGAAAGTGATTATGATAACCGGCCAGGTGACGCTGGACAATATCTTCACCTGTATGCGCTTAGGCGCTGAAACAGCTATCTATAAGCCATTTGTAGAGATGGATGAGCTGGACCAGGCGGTGCAGCGTTCTCTTGAGGCGGTCATTCGCTGGCAGAAAAAATTATCACAACTTTTAAAAATGAAGAAATAGGAAGTGTATGGATAAGATTGGGCCAACTGATTATGGTATAGAACCGGAAGTATTGCTTGAATTTATTGATGAATCTCAAGAACAGCTCGACAAGACCATCAATATCTGTATCGAAAATGAAGGAAAAGTCCTTGGCGCCAAAGCCATAGACGAAATTTTCCGAACAGTTCACGCCATAAAAGGCAACAGCGCCTTTCTCAATCTGATGAAAATCAAAAACCTAGCCCATTCTTTAGAGAATCTGATGAATCTGGTCAGAATGGGAAATGCTCATTTCAAGGGTGAAGTTGCTGACAAGATCATTAGCGGCATCGAGATGATACAGGAGATGCTGGGCTCCGTGAAGGCTGGTAAGCCCGAAAGCTATGACCCCGACGGGCTGAAAAAAACATAGATGAATTGAATCAGCTTACTGAAAGGGCGAAAGAGACTGATTCCGAAGCGATATGGTTAAATGTACATAATATGCTGAACCGATTGCTGGCAGTTAACCTGGATGATGATGGAAAAACACTTGTCAAGGACTTACAGCGGCAGATTGGTTTGCTTAGCCCGGTAGATGAAGCAAATGCTTCTGATAATGATGAAGATGATTTGCTTTCAAAACTCCGGCAGATCCTGCAGTCTCAGGATGATCCCAATCAGGAATTTGATATAGAAAGCACACATCAGGTTGATAACCTTTTGCAGCAGATTGTAAAAAAAGCCACAGCAGAAACAAAAACCGCTGCTGAGGATGTGCTGGATATTTTCAAAACAATGGTGCCGGTTATGGGCCTCACGCCCGTTGTCGGTGATATTGTGCTGGAAAAGTTAGAGGAAGTGCGCCTGAAGCAAGCGGCAGAAGCCACTGCAGCCGATGAAGCGTCTGAAGAGGCGTCAGCAGCGGAAAAAACTGCGCCAGAGCAAGATATTGCGCCTGATGAGAGCAGCAGCGATAAAAGCACCAAAACTTTGCGGGTTCGGGAAGATGATATCGATCAGTTTCTCGATTATGTTGGCGATCTTATCATCATCAATGAAATGTATGAGATGTTGGACAGCCGCCTGAAAGATGAAAATATCAGCAGCAAAACAACATTGGACCTTCGCAACAATAACAAAGCTTTGGAGACATTGAGCTACAATCTGCAAAAAGCAGTCCTACATATTCGAAAAGTGCCCATTAGTCAGCTATTTCAAAGAGCGCCCCGTATGCTGTGCAATATTGCCAAAAATCTGGGCAAAGAGGTAAAGACAGAAATTTTTGGTGATGATCTGGAAATTGATAAGAGTTATCTGGAAAATTTGGATGGTCCTTTTACCCATCTTTTACGAAATGCCATAGATCACGGTATTGAAACTCCAGAAGAGCGTATCGCCGCGGGAAAAACATCACATGGCAACGTACGTATCTATGCTGAAGAGACAAAAGATGAGGTGGTCATCGCAATTGAAGATGATGGAAAAGGTATTGACGCCCAAAAAATCGTAAAAAAAGCCCGAGAAAAAGGAATTATTACACCAGAGCAAACCCTCTCTGATAATGATGCCTTTCAGTTGATTTTTCATGCCGGCATCAGTACAGCCAAGGAGGTGACAGATGTTTCCGGCAGAGGTGTGGGTATGGATGTGGTTCGCCATAACATAAATGAATTGGGTGGACGAATTCATATCATGAGCAGTCCTGGAGAAGGTACAACATTTTTACTTAATCTTCCCCGCTCAGTTGCTGTGAAAATCATTCAGGGTATGCTTGTTTCTGTGGCTAGGGAGAGATATATCCTTCCTATGGATATTGATTGGTATGTCTTTGGAAATTATGCCGAAAGATATTTCTAAAATTCAGGGTAATCGCGGTGAATGTATTGTCTTTCAAGACGAAGTGCTGCCGATCGTTCGGATTAATGAAATTCTTGATCTGAAGGATAGCAGGAAAAAGAAGCAGATTGGCATCAGCTCTGTCATCGGGGGAAAGAAATTTCTCTTTCTCGTTGATAATCTGATAGATACTGTAAGGGTTGTTGTGAAGGATATCGTTGGGCTCGGGCAGCTTCCTAAAGAGATTCTTGGCGGCGCTATAATGGGCGATGAGCGGGTCGTGCTTATTCTCGATCTGGAGAAAATCGTTTCCCGACAACTGTCAATCATTTTCTGCATCGATAAAAAAATAGCCGGAGAGTGGCCGGCTATTTTTCTTAGCAAAGCAGGGTAGTATATACGATTAAATATTGATCAAATAAGTAAATTTCAGTAGCAGGACATTGTTGCTGGTACTTTCAATAAGTCTTTTAAAATCACGGCTATGGCGAAATTGTCCGACATTCTCAATGTCAATGATTCCCTGACTCCAGACGAAATAGACCGTACTGCCGGGGCGAAATTCCCAGCGTGTCACCAGATTGCTGTTAAATTGCTTAAAATTGAAATCCGGCTTGGAAAAGCTGTGCTGCTCATCGCCATAATCAATAGTGTATTCTTTTTCAGATTCATCGTAGCTGATTTGATTTTCTGAAAAGGAATAAAAGCGCTGATCAAAGTCGGCGGCAAGGTAGTCATCAAATTCGATAAAATCGAAATATTTACCGGCTGTGATGAAGCTTTGCCCGTAGTACTGCATGGATAGGTCGCGGGTAAGGGTCACATCAAATCGCAAGACGCTGCTGACTGTTTTCTGGTCCATCGCCGAAAAGATGTAGTGGTCTTTTCCCTGGCTGTCCTGCCAATGTTCCACCCATGTCCAGGTGTCTTTAAAGTCTGTATAGTCCAGGTCTAATGTCATTTTTACATTGTGCGAGAAGCGGTATGTAAATTCAGGATTAAAATTAAAGCTGGTGATATCATCATCGCTGCGGAAATGGTAAGCGCTTAATCCGCCGCTGAAATCTTTCCGGTCATCAGAATATAAGCCTATCCAGAAGCTGCTGTTTCCACAGTGATAAACAGCTGGGCCGCCACGCAGCAAATCTGGTGAAACACTTGGGAAGTTTAGATTGATTCCAGCGCTGATATGCCAATGATTATTTAAAGTCGCATTCGCGTTTATATTGCCGCCATGAGATCTTTTCTCGCTGCCAAAAGTGTAGTTTTGCCATTGGTTGAAGTTAATCTGATAGCTCTTTAATATCTGTCCGGGTACCCATTCTTGATATGCGATCCAGATGAATTGATTAATCAGATCAGCTTTACGCAGATATCCCATATCATTGGGCTCAAAACCAGGTGAATAGCTTACTCCGCCCACTGCTCCCTGCCAGTGTCCGCTCTGCTTGGAAAGGATAATGCCATTACTGAGCCCGCTCAAAGTAGTGGCGCTGCTGTCAACCGAAAGATAATCGGCATCCGGGCGCTGATAAAGATGAGCCGGGCTGGTCTGTGTTTTGCTTATGGCAGCCGCTGAGCCGCTGACCCGGCTTCCGGCGAGAAAAGTTGAAAATGCGTATTGTTTGTCCAAAAACTGATATCTCAGGTCAATGCCTCCGGTATATGCTTCCCGCCTAAGTAAATCTTCCAAACCGGTATTCTCCAGACGGCGCTGCATTCCCGTTAAATAGGCGCCGGCAACAATATCGCCACCACGGAAATCTTTCTGCAGCCTGCCAAGGGAATAGCTGGTCATAGGTTCTGTGACCTTTTTTAATGTGCTGTCTTTTGTAAAGTATAAAGTGGCTCTCTCTTCCCTGCTTATGGCATTCATTGCGCCAATGGAAAGTCCGGAAGAAGTTTTTCCCGTTAATTTTGCCGCAGAGAGAATGGCGCTTTGGTGGCTTTGATCACTGTAAACGGCGTTTTTATCTCGAGGGAGAAATTGAGGCGCCCTGCCAATGCGGCGACTATAAAAGAGTGTATTAGACCCCAGGTCTCCGTCTCCGATACCAAGCTGAAAATTTAGAATATTGCTGCCTTCCATAAAGAAAGGGCGTTTTTCCCGATAGTAAGTTTCATATTGGGTGAGATTGTAGCTGGCAGGATCTGCTTCCACTTGACCAAAATCGGGATTTATGGTAGCGTTGAAGGTGAGCCCGTTGGCGAAACTATAGCGAATATCAGTGCCGATATTTCCTGAAAATTGATAAGACTCAGGATGAAGCGTATTTATAAGATTATCTGAAATGCGGGTGTCGCTGAGCAGATATGGCATAATATATAATGACCGCCCTGAACGAAAATCCTGAAGCCCTATTAATGTACCATAATTAGATACAAAACCTGGCTCATCTTTGCTAAAATAGCCCCACATATCCAGCTCACCATTGAAGCGGGGAATCTTCCGGTAAACCATAAAGCCCCATTCCATATTCTCGCTGCTGGTGAATCGAAGCTCGCGCAGCGGTATGGCAAATTCGGCGCACCAGCCATCACTGCACATAGCAGATTGGGCATCCCAGACGGCATCCCAGTCCCAGTCTGCATTGGTATCATTGTAGCGGCGTAGATCATGTTTCACACCTTTTGCATTTATTCCAAATTCAAAAGCTGTTTGTTTGTCGTTGAAGCTGTCTATGGAAATATAGAGCCAGTCTGAAGGTGTATATTCATCGCGGCGGCTGAGTATGCCTACGATTTTGTCAGGTTCCGGGTCTTTGGCGTGGATGCCAACATATAGATTTTCATCATCATAGAGAACTGAAAAAACAGTGTAAAGTGATGGCTGACTGCCATCTACCGGGTCTCGCTGGAGGAAATTATCATATTTTTTGGCATTTTGCCAGACCACCTCATCCAGACGGCCGTCAATTTTGATAATGCTGTCTGTCTGATAGGCCACCGCTGTGGGTTTGCGAAAGGATTCATCTGCGAGTCCTATCTGCAAGCCAATCATTATGAAAAGCGCTGTCTTTTGTATCATAAATCCACCCGCTTTTTTATTGATTTTTTCCACTGGTCTATCGAGGGGTTTAACTCAAACAAAGTTGTCAATTAATTGTTTTACACATCTGTCCAAAATAAATTTTTCCATCGATAAATTAGATAATGCTGACTGCCTTAATCTTCCCCGAATTTGTGACTGCCCCAATTACTGAGCCGTCAGTCGATGGACGAAGTGCGGTCACTGAGCGGAGTCGAAGTGTTGCTTAATTTGCACCTGTCCGTCCCCTAACGGATCAAGCCAAATTAAGAAGAAAAGGATAGATGCAGTAAATGAGAT
>DSDE01000165.1 GCA_011049095.1 Fidelibacterota bacterium | reverse complement strand
CTATTATTCCTACGACAAATCCAACATCCACAAGTATTTATAAGATATTAATTGCAATTAAATCAGGAAATGCCATCATTGGCAGCCCACATCCCAATGCCGCAAAATGTACATTCGCTGTTTTTGATATATTGAGAAAAGCAGCGGAGCAGGCCGGTGCGCCGTCAGGGCTAATCTCCTGTATGGAGATTCCCAGCATTGAAGGCGCCAGTCTGTTGATGAAAGACCCAAGAATAGCTATGATTTTATCAACTGGGGGGCCGGGTATTGTTCGAGCTGCATATTCATCTGGAAACCCCGCCATTGGTGTTGGCGCTGGAAATACCCCTGTTTATATCGAATTGTCCGCCAATCTAGAGAAGGCAGTTCGCGATGTGATTACCGGAAAGAGTTTTGACAATGGCCTTATTTGCAGCTCTGAACAGACGCTGATTAGCGACAAGAAGATATATGATACGGTAAAAAAGAAATTGGCAGAATATCGGGCTTATCTGACGACAGCCCAGGAAAAGGAAAAACTTCAGTCGCTGATGATTAAAAACGGAAAACTAAATGTTGATATTGTTGGGAAATATGCTGTACAGATTGCTGAGATGGCCGGATTTTCTGTTCCCAGAGGCACCAAAATATTAGTCGCAGAAGTAAAAGAAATTGGCCCAGGTGAACCCCTGACTCAGGAAAAATTGAGTCCTGTTTTAACCATGATTGCTGCCGATGGGCCTAGTATGGCAATCCGGCGGGCTAATGAAGTATTGAATTACGGTGGTCTTGGTCATACCGCTGCCATACATACAAATGATGAGCGCATTGCTGTTGAATTTGGTATGAAGACACCCGTAAGCAGAGTTGTTGTCAATAGTCCAGCCGTTCATGGAGCTGTGGGAAAATCGAGCTCTCTGATGCGGTCGCTGACCCTGGGCTGTGGCACTGAAGGCGGAAACAGCATCAGCGATAATGTCAGCCCGCTTCACTTGATTAATCGCCGCCGCATTGCCTGGGAGACAAACCCGGTGAACCCCACTAGTCTTGCCTCCGCCATCACAGATGAGCATGTCAGCATTAAAGGTAATTACAGCCGTTTTGATGACGCGCCTGCAAAAAAAAGTCAGCCAGCCGTTTATGGTGAATCGGGTATCAGCGGTCAGCAGATAGACCAGATTATTGAAGCCTTTCGGAGGAAACGATGAAACTACGGGAGAACTCATTTTTATGGCAGATTCTTATTATTGCAGCGGCCCTTTTGGTCACAGAAAAAATTATGCCTGGCATATCTGCAGATGGTGCGCTGACTATTTTAGCTGTCGCGGTTCTGATGGGTATTTTAAATGCTTTCTTAAAACCCTTTCTGCTTTTGATCACGATTCCCATAACTGTGGCAAGTCTGGGTATTTTCTATCTTGTAATTAATGCGCTGATATTGCAAATCGCTGGCGCACTCATTAATGGATTTCATATTAACTCATTTGGCAGCGCTTTCTGGGGCGCCATCGTCCTCTCTATTTTCTCAATGATCATCGAATCCTTTCTAAAAAAGTAAATGCAATGATTTTTTATAAAAAGTATATATTCCTTTTCAGCGTCGTTATTGGCCTCCATTTGATAAGTGTAAAAGCTTCCGGACAGAATGGAGAGATGCTCCTGCCACCGATGCCTGCTTTGGATTTATTGTCTCTGGATTCACTCGAATTGGGGCAGGAGAGCATCGATACCAGTTTAGAAAAAGAAACAGTCACCGAGACTGGTGATTCATTATTGCCTCCGCCAGTTTATCAATACTTAGCAGAGGATGAGCTGGCTGATGATATTTACTCAGAAACAGATTCCCTCGATTCCAAAGCTATCTATTTTTTAAATCTGCCCTGGGGCGCCGATTCTAGTCAGATTTCAGGCTTGCTAAGCAGGCAAAGCTATGAGAAACTATCTCAAAACCGATATCAGAAGATTTTTGAGGAAGATACTGCACATCTTGTACTCCGTTTTTATAAAAATCACTTTCAATCGGCAGAGCTGCAATTGATTTCTCTAGACCAGCTTCCAGATGATAGTCTGATCAGCCGATTCAAGGACCTGCAGGCTTTGCTTATAGAGCGCTATGGTTTGCCAAAGATCATCAGGGAACATCTCTATGACCCAGAAATGGCGGGCAATCAGACATTGCCAAGCTATCTCAGGCAAAATATTTGGAGAAAAGGCGAGACCTTTCTCGATTTACAGATTCGCTATCAGGAGCCAAGGATAATCCTTCGATACCAAACGGATCACTTTGAGCGAGAAAAAAAGAAAAGCTTCAAAGAGCGAGTTATCAGCTTATTTTAAGCAGGAAAGATGAAAACAGCCCGTTGGTGGACAACCGAAAAAAATCAGATTCGATGCACGCTATGTCCGTGGGAATGCCTCCTAAAAGAGGGACAGTATGGTGTGTGTCGGGTGCGGAAAAATAGTGGTGGTCAACTGATGAGTCTGAGCTATGGACGACCTCTGGCGATGGGTCTAGACCCCGTAGAAAAAAAGCCCCTCTACCATTTTCTTCCAGGGAAGCAAGTTTTCAGCATTGGCACTGCCGGTTGTAACCTCCTGTGCGACTTTTGCCAAAACTGGGAAATCAGTCAGTGCGGCTATGAAAATGAAAGTGCTTACACCCTCTATTCACCAGAAGATATTGTCAAGCTTGCACTCCGCTATCAAGCGCCGGCAATTGCTTTCACATATAATGAGCCTACTATTTTTGCCGAATATGTCATTGATATTGCCGTTATCGCCAGAGAAAGGAATCTCAAAACACTTATGGTGACCAATGGCTATATCCTGCCTGAAGCAAGCAGGGATATATATTCCAATATTGATGCCGCCAATGTTGATTTGAAGTCATTTAGCAATGAATTTTATAAAAAGCGAACCAGAGGTGAGCTGAGATATGTTCTTGATACACTTTTGCTGCTCAAGGAGATGAAAATTCACCTGGAGCTCACGACCCTTATCATAGAAGGCTATAACAGTGATACGGCTAAACTTCGGGATGAATTTCGCTGGATCGTGGAAAACTTGGGTCCAGAGACGGTTCTCCATCTATCGGCTTTTCACCCCGACTATAAGCTGGAAAATCATCCCAGAACCTCGGGGGCTGTGCTGGAGTCAGCCAGAAAAATTGCCCAGGATGCCGGCTTAAATTACATCTACCTGGGCAATCTAAGTTTTACCGACAATAATACCTATTGCCCGAACTGCCATTTTCTCCAGATCGAGAGAAGTGCTTATGATATACAGATTAATGTCGAAACCCACTGCCGGTGCGGGCGACCGGTAGATTATTTATGAGAGAGATATGGATAGTTATTTAAAAGAAATTAGTGAAAATATTGTCGCGCGTATTGATCAGGCCGAAAGAGCTTTAGGGGAAGAATATCTTGAGCTGATGGTTTCAAATATTCTTTTACTGCATAATGATGAGACAATTGACCAGATTGAAGGTTTTGAATTTGATCTGGTGCGCAGTAAACACTGGACAAAATCTCCTGGCGAGACCCTGATGTTTCATGATGGAATCACAATTGAGAATATGTATGAAGCGATAGAAGTTCTTGATATTCCTGAAGATAGAAAAGACCTGCAAATAAAAATTGAAGTTGATGGACTAACAGACTTAGAAGAGCCTATTAATATTGAATTTACAGTAAAGATGGATTATGATGACAAATAACAGTGAATGGAATCAAATAGTTTTTCGTGACGCAATAGAATTGCCGATTACCCGGCAAAATCTCTTTTTTATGCAGCGGCAGTTTTCAGTTGCCAATAATATTAAATTTTTCCCCTATGATGCCATCGGAGCAATGAATCCAGCAGATAACTATATGTTAAGCTATCGTGTGAAAACGCTTATGATTGAGACAGATTTAGGATTTACCATCGAGACGGATATTGTAGATAAACGCTATGTTTTTCGCAATCGCAGCCACTCCAAAGGAACCGCCAGATATATGAATGAGAAAAATATTCAGCCTGGCGATGTGATTGTCATCGAAAAGATAGATGCCTATAACTACAAAATGTACACAAAACGGGGTTAAAGTATGCTGAATAAGATTAAAATCGAATTGGATGATGAGCAGCTTCAGGAATTGAGAGAAGTATTAAAAAAAATTGAATCAGCCAAAGAACCCTTTCAGATTAAGCCCAATGGCACAATGCGGGGCATGGCCAAAGTCGTTTTGAAAGAGCTGCTCATCTATGATGACTTTAAAAAGCGGGATCAGTGGTGAGAGAATAAAATGGGAACAAATTTTTCAGATGCAGCAGAGCGGGAAGCTTTTATCCAGGAGAAATTCAAAGATCTTTTGGACCAGATCCAGGATAATTACGGCAGAGCGATTATGGAGAAATTGATGGAGCGTCTTGACCGGACCCTCATACAGTTTGATGAAGATGTGCGATTGATGTTGGAGTCTCTGGAAAAGCGGGAAGAGGCCTACGTGGCGGCGCTCCCTCAACTTGATGCTGTGCGCGAGCAATTTATAGCGAAAGAGCGGCTGGAGCAGGAAAACAGGATAGCAGAAGAGGCTGCAAAGGCTGATACCGAAGCTGAAGAAAGCATAGAAGCTGCACAGGAAGAGCCGGATGACCCTGATCTGGCAGATAAAGCCATTATTGAACGCCTGATGAAAAGACAAAAGCAGTAGTCCCAAACACACAAGCAAGGCAATGCAAGCTATACTAATGTCATTTTTCAGGAAAGCCTTCATTTTTCTCTTAATATCAGCAATGACTCTCTATGGAATTGAGAATCGGCCAAAAATTGGTTTGGCCTTATCCGGTGGCGGTGCAATGGGCTTTGCTCATGTGGCAGCGCTTCAGGTCATTGATTCCCTGGGCATTCCAATTGATATGATTGCCGGCACATCAATGGGAGGCCTGGTTGGGGGGCTCTATGCAATAGGATATAGCTCAGATCAGCTTGAAGATTTGAGCAGAAATATCGACTGGCTGGATCTCTTGAGAGATATGTCTCCCCGGCAAGAGCTGCCCTATCTATTGCGACAGCATACTGAAAAATATCAGCTTCAGTTGGGAATTGAAGATTTGAGACCTCAATTTTCATCAGGATTAATTCAAGGACAAAAAATCGGGCTGCTTCTCAATGAAATGACGCTCAAGTATTCTCGCATAAGAGATTTTGATCAATTGCCCATTCCCTATCGCTGCACAGCTGTAGATGTTAAGAAGGGCGATCTCCATATTCTTAAAGATGGAAATCTTGCAAAGGCAATGCGCGCTACAATGTCCATTCCCACTGTTTTTGCGCCAGTCGAGTGGGATTCTCTCTTGCTGGTGGATGGCGGCGCCTTGAATAATTTTCCCGTGGATGTCGTGAAGGATATGGGTGCAGAAATCATTATTGGCATCTCTGTTGCCACGACGACAGATTTAAAAAATGAGTCTTCATTTGAGATTTTACTTCATACGATGAATATGATCCGAAACCATTCCATTGCCCAAAATGGGCGTCGGGCTGATATTCATATTGAAATCCGCTTAAACGGAGTGACTCCCGCCGATTTTTCGCCGGAGAAAATTGAAGAAGCACTGAGACAGGGAAAAGAAACTGCAGTAAAAATGGCGCCGCAGCTTGCAGCCCTTCAAAAAAAATATGGGCTTTACCGTAATGATGACCCGGAAGGGCTCATCTCAGAGAATATTTTGCTTGGTGATTTTCTTGTTGCTGGGAATCTTTCTTTGGCTGATTCACTCATCACCGCTGAGACTAGTATTAATGCGGGAAGCCATTATCACAGCGACTCGCTGAAAGCCTATCTATTGAAGCTTAATAAAAAATTTCCTACGCGAAAATTCCGATTCAAGCTAAAGCCAGCGCCCAAAACAGGCTATGCAAACTTGCTTATTGAAGTTGTTGAAAATGTCAAACCAGTTATTCATTCCATTGAGATCGTTGGGAATAAAAGACTGAGTTTCAACTTTATATATAATTTATTAGGCATTAGCCCTGGACAAAATTTTGATGGAGTCATTCTCCATTCTCGGATCAAGGAGCTTTATAGTTTGGGGTATTTTAAGCGTATTACTTATGAATTAGAGCCGGAAAAGGAAGACAGGGTCAGGCTGAAGATTATTGTTGAAGAAAAACCAGATCATACGCTTGGCCTGGGCTTGGGCTTTCACCCGGATGATAAAACAATGCTGGGGATAGGAATGCGACATTTAAATATTCCATTTGCTGGCAGCAATCTGGATTATCATTTGATTTTAGGACGTCGCCTCGGTTTTCAGCTAATATATAATTACCCAAGCCGCAGTTATGATATGCCTGTTTATCCCCTCCTGCGGATTGATGGTGATCGGCGGATACGGCCACTTCTTATGCCCGATGGCCGAAACCTTGGAGACTATCGCTTTGCAATGGTGAAGATGTCTGCAGGAATTGGTATGCAGGCGGGGACTTTCTGGAATCTGGAACTCTTGCTGACAGATTATTATTTTAATATGCAGTCCACTATCGCACAATCAAATATTATACATTATCCCCATCAGAGCGAAAGGATAAGAAGCATTAGCATGTGCTGGACTCTTGATCGCTTCGACAATCGCCTGTTGCCCAGGAAGGGGTATGAGCTTGATATTCAATATCAAAATGGCCTGACAAGCCTTAATAGCGACCGCGATTTTGATTGGTTTCAGATTAGTTATGATTTTGTTCTTCCCTTTGGCAATGATTTTTTCTGGCGCTCTCGCTTTTTGGGTAACACTGCTCTTGGTGAGCTGCCCTGGGGTTTACGAATCGAACATTTGATGCGCTTTGATTTTTATGGTTTCAGGCCTTATTATAGCTCCAAAACCGATTTTGCTTATCTGATGAGCTCTCTCCGTTGGGACCTCTCAAGTTTTCTTTATCTGCAAGCAGCGATAAATATGCGTTTTAATGAACAATATCATGATTTTAGGTCAGATGAGATTATAAAGCTCCACCAAAAAGGATTTGCTATCTCAATCGGCAGTCTGAATCAATTGGGTAATTTTGAGCTAAGCCTGGAAGACGACTTCAGCACGAAGGGTATTGCCCCTAATTTGAAAGCTTCCATTTACGCTGGATTTGCTCTTTAATCAGCGAATATGCAGATCTTGGTGCATTAAGTTCCGATGATAGGCAGACTGTTCTGCCGGACTCATCTGCGAGAGCCTTTCTCTCAAATCTTTGTCATCCTCGTCCAGCAAACTTTGATGAAGCCACTCTATAAGATAGTCAGGAAAGATTCCTCCAAATTTCTCCTTTTCATTTACGAGGATCATCGCTGATTGGTAGCAACTGGCGGGCAGGTCTGGGAATCTTTCTGTGTTGGCATTTCCCGGCTGCAGATAATGCTTTTCTGCCAGGGAGAGATATTTTTCCCTATTGCCTAAAGCTGTGTGAATGGTTTTTGTGATGGCTGCCAATAGCAGGTGAATATGAGCCGAGCCGTCTGATGTGCGCAGCTCAATGGTCTGCCGTTTAAACGGAGAGACATAGCGCTCCTTGAGTTTGTGATTTATCAGACTGGCCGTATCTTCACCTTTTTTCCAGCCTAATGGCACCCTTACCATAGCAGACCTATTCATATCAGACCAAAAGACTGAGGTTGGTGATTCCTGATTTGGGACCAGGCGCAGGTAGCTGCTGATAGTAGTGTTTCCAAAAGCTGTCAGTACCCGTGCATTATCACACAGGCCGCCAATGGCGATTTTTGCTATATCAGAAAGGCTGCCATCAGGATTCGTCATCTGGTTGTCTTCTTTTTTGAGAAGCTCTAAATGAAAGTGCATACCTGTGCCGGCATGTTTTTTTTCAAGTTTTGGGATAAATGTGATCATACAGTTGTGTTTCGCTGCCACACTGCGAACCACCCACTTGGCAATAGAGCAAAAATCTGCGGCTTTCTCAATCGGGGCAGGCATAAATTCTACCTCAAATTGCTCGGCATATTTGCCATTGATTTCCTCATTGGCACTTTGAATATTTTGAATGACACCAACCTCTGAATGGCCATATTTTACATGTCCTGTTATACCGGCAATAATGTCTATCATTTCTAAAAGCATTGGCTGAAAATGAGAAAATGGCCGCCCTTCGTGATAGCCTGATTGTGAACTCATCTGAAAGGGATTTTGGCCTTTTTCCCCAATGATGTAAAATTCCAGTTCGCCCAGACCCCATAATTCCATTCCAAAATCATCACGAATTTGCTGCGCTGCCTTTGCCAAAATATTATCTGGGGCAAATTCTGCCAATTTTTCATTCTTGTCCAGATAGCGGCATATCAGGCTGATGCTGTCCGGATCAAAGGGGTTTATGAAAGCAGTGGAATAATCTGGTACAACATAGAGGTCAGAGCCTCCTGCCGGCACCATTTTTTTAAAGAGGCTGCTGCCATCTACCCGCTCACCAGCAGCTAAAACACGCTCAGCATAGTCCATCGAGTTCACGGGAATAATAAGCTGTTTTAGACGGCCATCCAGCGCCGTATAATGAAAAGAAATACGCTTAATGTTATTTTCCTTAATGAAGTTCAGCAAATCGCTG
>DSDE01000218.1 GCA_011049095.1 Fidelibacterota bacterium | reverse complement strand
TCTTGCAAGACAGCACAGGATTTGTCTGGATAGCCACTGACAATGGCCTGGTCAAGTTTAACGGAGAATCATTTACGACCTACAAATCTGAGCTCAACACCAATTATATCAAAAAACTGGTGCAATTGAGAAATGGTCAGATTGTCGCCATTCACGATCGGGGTGTTCATTCTATTGATAACAGCAAGTTTGAGACGGATTTTAGAGAACTGATACGGGGCAGCATCACGATTAACCACTATACCATCCATTTTCCCAAAGACCTGTATGAAGACCAGGAAGGCGCGCTCTGGATCAGTGAGCCAGGCTCTATCGTCAGATACAAAGATAATAAAGTAACCCGTTACCTATTTGAACAGCGTTATCGTACAGATAATTTCAATCGCAGCTTTTCAGTTCAGGAATATGACGGCAGAATCATCATCTCATCTGAAGCGGGCTATTTGTTTTGCTATGACCCCCAAAAAGATGCCATCATTGAAATTGATTTTCCCGAAAAAGCTGAAATGCTCATCGATGTATTGTATAAAAGTCCGAATGGCAAGCTCTGGTTAGGCACCAGTGTCGGTATATATGAGCTGCACGAGATTGACTTTGAGCAAAATAAAGCCAGCATTCGGCAAATGGCTGCCTGTGCTGATGTTTCCGCGATTCAGCAATTAAATGAGCATACCTGGATGATTGGCAGTTGGTCCGTGGGGCTCAGTTTTCTCTATCAAGAAAACGGCAAATATCATCTGTCGCCATGGTTTAATTTTCCATTTAATGTCATCAATCAAATTACAAAAGGCTCAGATGAAAACTCCTTTTGGGTCAGCAGCGACAATGGCATCGCCCTTTTACGTATGCCCTTTTTCCAATCGGTCTTGCTGCCTGCCAATCGCTTCTACATCCAGTCAGTGGTTAGTGACCACGAGGGAAATATCTACGCGTCAGAAGGCACCGCCCTCTACCGTCTCCATTTAAGTCCCTCCCTTGATGTTGATTTTGAGCACATATACAGCAGTGATGAAAGCCTCATCCTGTCCATTCTGCCGGAGAAAGAGCGAATTCTCCTGGGATATCGGGATAATTTTCTCATTTGTCTGCGAAATGGAAATAGCCGCCGCATTACGCTTCCCGATAGGGGAAATAAACTGGTTCGTCGTCTAAAAAGTGATTCAAACGGGAATGTCTGGATATGCGTTGACGGCCTGCGGGGACTCTATCTCTTAGACCGGCAGGACCACTTGCAATACTATGGCCCCAATCTGGGCATTCAGAGCTACACAAATGCCTTTTTAGAAATGCCAGACGGAACAATTTTTGCGGCGGGCGAGATGGAAGAAAATCAGTTTCTATACCAGTTTCTTCCCGAGCTGAATCAATTTAAGCTGACCAATATCACCTTGCCTCAATCTATAAAGGAAAAATTTATTGTTTATGAAATGATTGCTGACAATGATTCAATCATTTGGATAGGCAGCAACCAGGGTATCTGCCGCTACAGCCGCAATTCTGGAAAAATATATCATTATGAAGAGACAAGGGACGAGATAGTCAAGGCGGTTACAAGCGACGGGGAAGGCAGTATCTGGCTGGGAACTGACTATGGTATCCGGCGGCTCACAAATGATGAATTTATTCATTATGAAGACACTGACGGCCTGCCCAGCCTCACGATCTCATTCTTTTCAATGGCTCAGGATAAAGGCCGGCGACTCTGGGCTGGAACCAGCCACGGCCTGGCCTTTTGGCAGCAGGAGATTGGCGCCAGCTATCAAACGCCTATGCCGCTTATCCGCTCAGTACAGATTAACAACAAAAGCTATACTGAAGAAATGCTGTCCGATATCTCATTCCCCTACCACTCCTTTGCTGAGCTGCGATTTCTCACACTCGCCTTTCCAAATAATAAAGTACAGTATCAGACGCGGCTTTTGCCACTAGAGACGATGTGGTCGCTACCCGGCACTGAAAACCACCTCTTTCTGCCTGGGCTAAAAGGCGGCAGCTATCAGTTACAAATCAGATCAAAGCAGACAGGACACACATTCAGCAAAGCGGCAGAGATTCCCCTGCTGATACAGAACCCCTGGTACCAATCCATCTATGTCTATATATCAGGCCTTATCATATTTGCCTTCCTGCTTGGTTTAGCCCGCCGAATTCATATAGAAATAGTTGATAAGCGCCATCTTGAGAAACTGCAAAACACAATTAACAGCATCTCCAGCCAGGCAATTTTCACCAGAGCTCCAGACAAGATTTACAAGACAGTTTTTGATGCTTTCCAGGGAATGCTGCCAATGGAGGCCCTCTCCATTATACTATATGAACCGATAGAGAAAAAGTATCAGATCAGCTATCAAAAAGGTCACAGCCTTCTCCATTATCCCAATTCTGAGTATGAATGCCTCCTTGATAAACTCATCATAGAAAGTAAGACCCTATACTATGAACGTGAAGCGCTGCAGTCAGTTTTAGAAAAAAAAGGACTTCCCATACCGGCTCAAGTCCCGGCCTATTGGCTGGCGCTGCCGCTGGCTGCTGAAGCTAAAGTTTTCGGAATGATCGTCATAGAAGCCTATGGAAAACGGTGGCAGCCCACCGCCAGAGACTATCATAATTGTGAATTTATCACCCGAAGCATCGCCCAGGCCATTGCCCGCATCAAAACCGAGGAGGCGCTGAAAGAAAGTGAAGAGCGCTTTCGGATGCTTATCAATTCTGTCCCTGAAATTATTATTTTTAAAGATGAGCAAGAGCGGATTCTCATTGCCAATGACGCTTTCTATGAATTGACTGAGCTGCCAGAGAGTTCAGGCTATTTGAAATCCTTTCGCCAGCTCATCCCTCTTGCCCCCGACTATCTTCACGAATTTCTCTATAAAAGTGAAATCCAGGATGAGCAGATCTGGAATTCAGGCCATCTGCACAAAGAAGAAATCAGCATTAACAAAGACCCGAAGCGACCGATTGTCATAGAAATGAACAAAGTGCCCCTTTATCACACAGACCGCAAACGCAAAGGCATCGTAATAATCGGCCACGATATCACCGCCCGAAAAGAGAGCGAACAGGCGCTGCAAAAAGCGCTGGAGAAAGCCAAAATTGCCACCAAAGCCAAATCTGAGTTTTTAGCAAATATGAGTCATGAGATTCGCACACCCCTGAATGGCGTTATCGCTATGTCTGAGCTGCTAGCCAAATCTAAGCTGGAACATACTCAGAAAGGCTACGCAACCATCATCAAAAACAGCGCGGATTTTCTCCTGAAGATTGTCAATGAGATATTAGATTTCAGTAAAATTGAGGCCGGCAAAATGGATATGGAATATCTCCCCTTTGATGTCAGCAGAGAATTAAGAAATATCGGGGAAATGACCCGATACAATGCGGAAAAAAAGGGATTAAAATATGAATTGGACCTTGACACTAATATTCCTCCCAGCCTCATTTCCGACCGGCACAAATTTAAACAGATTATTATTAATCTTGTTAACAACGCCATCAAGTTTACATCAAGCGGAGTGATATCGGTCAAAACAATCGTCAAGTCGGTGCGGGGCCGAAAAATCACAATTCAGATAGCCATCGCTGACAGCGGCATTGGCGTTCCGGCAGAAAAGCAAAGCTCCATATTTGAAGGCTTCTCCCAGGCTGACAGCAGCACCAATCGGCGTTATGGCGGAACCGGCCTGGGCCTCACCATCACCCATCGCCTGGTAGAGCTTTTAGGCGGAAAAATCCATATTATAAGCCCAAATAACTTGCTGCCAGGACACCAGGGCACCACCTTTCTTGTTGAACTCCCTTTCACCAAAGGAAAGGAGGAGAACAACAAACAAAATACAGAAGACGCGCCCATACGTGATTATGGCTATGAAATATTGGTTGTGGATGATAATAAAATCAACCAGCTTGTGGCCGAATCAGTGCTAAAACGCTTTGCTTGCCAAGTGTCATTTGCCGACAATGGCCTGCAAGCTGTAGAAAAAGCGCTGGCAAAACGCTATGATATTATTTTTATGGACCTCTATATGCCGGAAATGGATGGTTTTCAAGCCACAAGCGCCATTCGCCAAAAAGAGACCGGTAAAAAAAACTATATTGTGGGAATGACCGCCAGCATCGTCAAAGAAGACATTGACAACAGTTTTGCCAGCGGCATGAATCGCTACCTTCCTAAACCCATAAAAATCCAGGAAATGGCCAGGATGCTCAATGAATTTGAAGACGAACGGGCTGGCCAAAACCCTTATGAAGAAAACAGCGCAAAATAAAAGGCTAAGAAAATGAAAAATATTCTCGTTACCGGCGGCGCTGGCTACATTGGCTCCCATACTGTTGTCACCCTCATCCAAAATGGCTATCAAGTCATCGTGATAGACAATCTCAGCAATAGCAAAGCAGCAGCTCTGGAACGTATCGAAGCCATCACCGGAATCCGTCCGCTATTCTTTCAGGCAGACCTGAGAAACTGCAATATTCTCAATGAAATATTCTTGAAACACCAGATCGAAGCCGTCATCCACTTTGCCGGATTCAAAGCCGTTGGCGAATCAGTTGACAAACCTCTACTTTATTATCAAAATAATCTGGAAAGTACATTAAGCCTCTGCGAAACCATGAACCGATTTGACTGCCGGAACATAATCTTCAGCAGCTCGGCCACCGTCTATGGCGAAGGCAGCAGCGAGCCTGTCACCGAAGAAGCGCCCATTAGCGCAAGCAATCCCTATGGCCGCACCAAACTCTATATCGAACAGATACTCAAGGACCTCCATCAAGCCGACAAGCGGTGGAATACTCAGATTCTCCGCTATTTCAATCCGGTGGGGGCGCACGAAAGCGGCACAATGGGCGAAGACCCCAATGGCATTCCCAATAATCTGATGCCCTTTATCGCTCAAGTGGCTGTCGGAAAACTGCCAAAACTCCGGATTTTTGGAAATGATTATCCTACGCACGATGGCACCGGCGTTCGCGACTATATTCACGTGGTGGATCTGGCGCGAGGACACGTCAAATCGCTACAGGCCATTGAGAAATATCCCGGACTGCGTGTTTACAACCTGGGAACAGGACGAGGCTATAGTGTGCTGGACATGGTCGAGGCATTTCAAAAGGCATCGGGTAAAAAGATCCCCTATGAGATCGTTGAACGAAGGCCAGGAGATGTGGCCACCCTCACCGCCTCTCCCCAAAAAGCAGAAAAAGAGTTAGGTTGGACTGCTGAATTTGATCTTATGAGAATGTGTCAGGACTCCTGGCGCTGGCAGTCTCAAAACCCCAATGGCTACGATACAGACGAAAGTAACAAAAGCTACCAGCCTTCGAAATAAACGCAAGCGGGACGCTTTCCCTGCCATACAAAAAAGGCGGAGCTTTCACCCCGCCTATGAGAGAGAGAATTTTAGCTCAAGCGTCTCGCTTGAGCCTGATTTTATTTCATCAAAACAATCTTTTGTGTGTGGCTATGAATATGACCGGTTGCTGAGCTGCTGGCAATGGGCAGTTTTTTACGCAGGCGGTAGCGGGTGGTTTGGACGCAGCGCAGACCCACGCCGGTGGCTTCACCAATTTGCTGATTGCTATAGCCAGCCCGCAGATAGCAGCAGACGCAAAATTCGCTCTGACTCATTTTAGGATAGTCCTCACTCAGCCGCTGAATAAATTCACTGTGCTGCAAGCGGAACTGCTCAAAAAATTCTATCCGTTTTTAGTCCTTTCCCATTCTCAAAAATAAATATATATAAAGTCAAGAAAAATTGCTATTACAAAGGTGCATTCGTTGAAATTCTTTACACTTATTTTTAAAAAAATAAGATTTTTTCTCGAAAATTCACAAAAAGTGAAAAATCACTCATGAACTCACAAAGAAAAACAAGATACAAATGGAAGAATAATTAGAACCGCGAATGACACGAATTATCGCGAATGAAGAATTTATATTATAAAGAAAGGAGAAAGGAGAAAGGAAAAAGATGTCAATTCCTGAAATGGCTTACCAAAAAAGAAAGGGAAAGCAAATGAAAAGAAGATAAAAAAGAAATAATTGTCAGCTTTTATCTGTGAAAATCCGTCCAATCCGTGTCATCTGTTTCGATGCTTTCATCCTTATTATCCTGCCCATCCTATTAAAGAAATTTTGGGACACGGATTCGTACAAAAAATTAGAACCGCGAATGACACGAATTATCGCGAATGAAGAATTTTTATTATAAAGAAAGGTGAAAGGAAAAAGATGTCAATTCCTGAAATGGCTTACCAAAAAAGAAAGGGAAAGCAAATAAAAAAAGATAAAAAAGAAATACTTGTCAGCTTTTATCCGTGAAAATCCGTCCAATCCGCGTCATCTGTGTTCTAAATTTTTTTGTTGCGGACAGAAAAATAGACGCCGCTGTAATCTGTCTGCTGTAAGCGGTATCTCAGACCCGATGACTCCGAAACGGCTTACTTGTCAAGATATTGATAATGCTGCGTTTCGCTTGTGCTGCCCTCCCCTCGATAAATGCCAGATTGCGCCAGCTCGATGTCGTCTGAGGCGCCACTCGGTCAGATGAGCTCTGAAATCTAAAAGAACCGCCGGCGGCTACTGGTCGCCAAGGTGCTCAGTGGAAAATAGCAGCTTATTCACATTGCTCACATCATCCGTCACCACAGAGCCACCTGTCATATAATAAAATGTCCAAAAATTAGCCCTTTGTGTTTAAGAATTAGGAGAAATTCCTTTTCTATTTTCAGAAAAAGTATAATTCACATTTTTATCGGGATTGGGAATTTCTAAATTTGCCAGAGAATGAAAGAAATAGACAATCAATTATCAAGAGGAGATTATGGGAAATCTGAATTGGCTTGATTTGCTGGTCATCCTGGCCTTTTTTGCAGTAATTTTTGGCATTGCCATCTATTACAGCCGGCAGGCAGGCAAAGACACCGGCGAATTTTTTCTCTCGGGGCGAAATCTGCCCTGGTATCTGGCAGGCACGGCTATGGTAGCCACGACTTTCGCAGCAGACACACCCCTGGCTGTCACCGAGCTGGTGGCAAAAAACGGCATCGCCGGCAACTGGCTTTGGTGGAATATGGCCATCGGTGCGATGCTCACGGTCTTTTTCTTTGCCAAACTCTGGCGGCGCAGCGGCATCATGACCGACGTGGAATTTGTAGAGCTGCGCTACAGCGGTAAGGCAGCAGCAGTGCTGCGGGGCTTTCGGGCTATCTACCTGGGGCTCTTTATGAATGTCATCGTCCTGGGCTGGGTGCATAAAGCTATGGAAAAAATCTTCGCCGTGACCCTTCCGGAGCTTAATAGCTTTTTACTGGTGACCATTTTGGCAATGCTGATTGCTGTTTATGCTTCTGCCAGCGGTTTATTAGGCACCGCCCGCACCGATTCTTTTCAATTTGTCTTTGCAATGGTCGGCTGTATCATTTTGGCAGTGATTGTTGTACGCCTGCCGCAGGTGGGAGGTCTTGTCGCAATGCAGGAGAAACTCTCACCGCAGATTTTTGAATTTGTGCCTCGCATTGGGGATATCACCGTGGGAGGAGTCACCGGCGGTGCGCTTGCCCTCACGCTGGGGGCTTTCATTGCCCATATCGGGTTGCAGTGGTGGTCAAGCTGGTATCCAGGGGCCGATCCTGGCGGCGGCGGATACATTGCCCAGAGAATGATGAGCGCCAAAGATGAAAAGCATAGTCTGTTTGCCACCTTATGGTTTACCATTGCCCATTATACAATCCGTCCCTGGCCATGGATATTGGTGGCTCTCGCGGCATTGATCATACTCCCGCGGGCAGAATCACCCCAGATCCTGGAAAATGAAAATCCGGAAATGTATGCCGCGGCTAAACAGCAGTTTGACAGCGGGAAACTCGGTGATGAATATACGATTATTGCAGTGTCCCCCGAGTACGAAGCTTTTTATGATAAATATGAAAACACCGTGGACCCGGGTCGTATGTATCCCAAGCTGATGATGCGCTATCTGCCGCCTGGTCTTTTAGGTATGCTCATCGCCGTCTTTCTGGCAGCTTATATGAGCACCATTGCCTCACAGCTTAACTGGGGCACAAGTTACCTTGTCAATGATTTCTACCGGCGCTTTATCAAGCCCGACGGCGATGAAAAACACTATGTTCTCATCAGCCGCATCGGTTTGGTGCTACTGACTATTTTTTCGCTGGTGGTAACCAAATATTTCCTCACCACTATTTCCGGCGCCTGGGAATTTATTATCAATGCGTCTGCCGGAGTTGGTCTGGTATTGCTGCTGCGCTGGTTTTGGTGGCGCGTCAATGCCTGGAGCGAAATTACAGCCCTCATTGCGCCGCTGATTATCTATCCCATCGCCAGAAAATTTGGTCTGGAATCACCCATCACCCTTTATCCCATTGTCTTAGGCACTACCATAGTCTGGATGACAGCCACATTTATCACTGCGCCAACTAAAAAGGAGACGCTGCTCAATTTCTACCGGAAAGTTCATCCCGGCGGCATCGGCTGGAAAAATATTGCTGCTGAGCTGCCTGATGTAAAAGGCGACAGCAGTTTTGGGCACTTATTCTTAGACTGGATTGCCGGTGTTGTAGCAGTCTATTCTTTTCTCTTTGGCCTGG
>DSDE01000079.1 GCA_011049095.1 Fidelibacterota bacterium | reverse complement strand
TTTCGCAATATGATCTGGGATATCAATGGGAATATTCAGCAAGACATCAACTGGCTGACCCGTGGCATTAATGCACTGCCACTCATTGAAACATACGACCAATCCTCTGTCCGTATTTCTGGAGAAATTGCCCAGATTATTCCCAATCCCAATACCATCAGCAATAATAAAACCGGCGACCCAAACGGTGTGGCCAATATTGATGATTTTGAGGGCGCTAAAAAAGTAACCCCCCTGGGTGTGGAACGCAAAGGCTGGTATTACGCAAGCCGTCCGGTTAAAAACCCGTGGCAGGAGCGGGCATTTACCTACTGGTACAATCCATATATTGATGTATCCACAAAAAATATTTGGCCAGACAAAGAGGTCAGCGCCAATATGCAAAATGATGTCACCCGCACTATGATACTGGTCATTGACCCATCTGTCAACCAGATGACGGGGAAAGCTTCAAGTCACGCACCGAGGCAGATGTGGGGTGGTATAATGCGAAGCCTCTATTCCGGCGCTTACAATCAGAAAGAGACAAAATTTATCGAAATCTGGGCAAAAGGAACCCGCGGTACCCTTCGGTTTGATATGGGAAAAATCTCTGAAGACCTAGACCTGGTATGGAATGTGAAAGAACAGGCCTTCACTGAAAATGGAATGCTGGATACAGAAGATAAGCCCGAACCCGGAACCGGCTTAACAGTTGGCAACGGCTTGCTGGAAGATGAAGAAAATATTGGCATCAATGGCCTGACCGATGCAGAAGAGCTGGCCTTGGGCATTGACCCAAAAGTAGATAACTATAACTTTGTTCCTGGCAGCGGCTATTATCGCTACATCAATGGCACCGAAGGCAATACCGATGAAGGCGGCTATATTCCAGATACAGAAGATATCAATCGCAACAACTGGCTGGACCTGGAGAATGATTATTATACCTATGAGCTAAACCTGGAAGACCCTGGCGACTATTTCGTCACTGAAACCGAGTTTAGAGATGGCTCACCCACCGGCTGGCGGCTTTACCGAATCCCACTCTCCGACACCACAGAAGTCGTGGGAAACCCCGAGCTGGAAATGATTCAATTTTTTAGAATAAGCTATGGTAATGTCACCAGCCAGGACTCGGTGCAATTTGCCTCCATCGGTCTTGTGGGCAACGAATGGCAGGAGCTGGGCATCGCCGAAGATGACAGCGCCAGATATGTCCTCGATGATGAGCGCTTCTCTGTAACGGTTATCAACACAGAAGACAACCCGGAATATGAACCTCCCGATGGCGTGCAGGGTAAGCTGGACCGCGTTTATAATATCCGCAGCAAAGAACAGTCATTGGCATTAAAAATTGCCCAGCTAAATCCTGGTAATATTGCCGTGGCGCAAAAGACCCTCTGGCAGGAAGAAAATTACCTCACCTATAAATCTATCAAAATGTTTGTCCATGGCGATGAGGGGCTGAGAAGCTATATTGAGCCGCCCATACGCTTTTTTCTGCGGTTAGGCAGAAGCGCTGGCGCAGAGCTGACGGACTACTACGAAATTGAAACACCGGTTTATGCCGGCTGGGATGAACGCAACAATCTCGAGCTGCTTTTTGATGAAATAACCCGCCTGAAAGAATACAGCGCCAATAATCCACCTAAAGATACCCTGAATTTTACTTACTTTTTTTCAGAGGATGGCAGAGTTCGACAATTTACTAATAACTCAACAGGCCAGATTTACCGGGTTATTGGCGAGCCCTCATTTTCCCGAATCAATAAATTTCTTGCTGGTGTGCGCAATGTAGGAGATGCCAGCTATACCGGCGAAATCTGGCTGAATGAACTGCGAGTCAGCGATCCGCTGCGTGAAAAAGGCATCGCCTTTCGTGGTACTTTTGATCTCGATATTGCCGGCTTGGCCTCCATAAACTTTAATGCCAGTTATGAAGAAGCAGAATTTCATCAGGTCAATCAAAAAGACCCCCTCAGCACTTCTCGGGGAAAAACAGGCGATGCCAGCAATCTCCAGGATAAAGAGAGCTATAATATTAATATTAAACTCAATCCCCATCGGCTCCTGCCCAAAGCCTGGAATATTCTTATGCCTGTTGTATTGAACTACTCAGAATCGAAAAATACGCCGAAGTATTTTCCCGGCAGCGATATCCGGATGAGTACCGTGCCGGACAGCCTCATTGCACTTACCCAAAAACAGGGCTTAAATACTTCTTTAAGGAAAAATTCAAAATCAGATTTCTGGCTGGCAAAATATACCATTGATGCCGCCAGCGCCAATTTTTCCTATTCCGAGCAAACTCGCAGCGACCGGCTGACCAAACTCAACAGTACTTTAAACTATGCAGGAAAATTTGATTACGATGTTAAATTCAATAAGGGTGATGGTATCCCTTGGCTCAAGTGGATTCCGTATTATGGAAAAAAGTGGGAAAACAAAAAATTATACTGGAAACCCACAGGATTTAAATACAGCATCGACGGCGTGGAAAATAAACGCATCAATCAGCCGTGGCAGGGTGAATCAACCTATAACCCAACACTGACCTTGAAGCGGAGCTTCAATACAGGCTATTCGCCCTTTGACGTCCTCTCTTTTACCTATAGCCAAAATCAGTCCAGTACCCTGGATAAGTATCTGAATGACAAGTGGGCCGCCGTGGAAAATTTGGACCCTGGCTTTGTTGGAAACTATTCTGAAGTAAGCTCTGCCAATTTCTCTCCCAAAATCAGCTCTTGGTTCACCCCCAAATTTAATTACAGCAGCTCATTTACCGCCAATAACAGCATTGATCTGCCCTATTTCAATGCAGGCAATACCCGAAACTTAGGCAGCTCATTCAGCTTAGATCCGAAAAAAATAATTGACAGCTTTACGAAAGGCGCCCCCAAGAGCTCCACGACTCCAGGCAGACCCGGTGGCCGGCCTGGTAGCAGACCCGGGGCAGCTAAACCTAATACACAGAAGCCCTCTGAAGACAACAAAAAACCAAAAAAGGGATTTTCTATAGGAAATATACTTAAAGAGGGCATCACCCGCATTCAGCCTATTCAGGTTTCAATCGATGAAAAAAAGACCTTAAATCACAGCGGTATTGCTTTAATGACACGCATTGACTCCTCATTAACGGAGCAGCCATACGACAGCACTGGCCATATGATTGATTATGTGGACTGGCGCTATCGCCTGGGCTTTGCCGAGACCCCCGCAGAGATTCTCCTTTATGACATTGTCGGCACAAACGCCGTAAAAACAAACACAAATCGCAACTTTTCGGTCCGCAGCGGCTACAAGCTGACCAATAAAATAAGCACCGGTTTCAATTTCAGAATTCAGCGCTCTGACAATAAAAGCGGCGCCACCCACAACGAGAGCCTCGTGCGCTCTTATCTGCCATTAGGCGAAACTGGCAAAGAGGGCTTTCCCATGGCAGACTGGAACATTAAATGGTCAGGCCTGAACAGCTATAAATGGCTGACAAAGTGGACCAAAAGCTTTTCCATTGACCATGCCTTCAGCGGACAGGAAAAACTGAGCTACCAAAACGGTGACACCACATCCCATAGCTTTTCACAAAACTTTTCCCCCCTTGTTGGCATCTCCATCATCTTTAAAAATGATATTGATACTAAATTTCGCTTTAACCGTACGGTGGATATCATCAATGAGCAGATAGATACCCGCCGCACACTCAATAACAGCGGCACCTTTACCATCGGCTGGTCAAAGCGGGGCGGCATGACAATTCCCATTCCATTCTATAAAAAGGTAAATATGGAGAATAACATTAACTTATCCCTCAATATGACCTATTCCAAACGAGATGTCTATCTGCGGCGCCTTGTCGAAGGCAAATTCAACCACACGGAATGGAACACCAACTGGAAAATTCAGCCAGAACTCAGCTATCAATTCAGCCGCAATATCACCGGCAGCACCTTCTTTATGTATGGAGAAACATCTACACCCATCAATCCAAAAAAAGTAAGCCGGGATTTTGGCCTGAAAGTCAATATCCTGATACGCGGATAAATGATGAAGAGTATAAAAGTCATTTTGATACTGATTTTTCCGGCGCTGCTCCTTAGTCAGGCCGGCGATATTTTTTCAGGCAGCCGCGCATGGTATCATCTGGAAAAACAAATCGAGCTGGGACCTCGCTACCCAGGCAGCCCCGGACATAAGAAAATCCAAAAAATGCTTATGGAAAATGGTCAGGCTTTGGGAGACACTGTCATAGTGCAACCCTTCACCGGCTGGAATCCATACGCCAAAACATTCGTCCCCCTGAACAATATCATTGTCAGATACCATCCGGAAAAAGCTCGGCGGATTATGCTTTCGGCTCATTATGACACCCGACCTGTCGCTGATCTTGACCCGGACTATTCCCGCAGAGACCAACCGATTCTGGGGGCAAATGACGGCGGCAGCGGTGTGGCGATTCTCCTGACGCTGATGGAGCTCTTAAAAGAGAATCCGCCATCCATCGGCCTAGATCTCATTTTTTGGGATGGCGAAGATATGGGCCGCCCCCAGCATAATCATGAGTTTTGCCAGGGCAGTCGTTATTATGCGGGGAATATCATCCTTCCCAAAGCCCAGGAAGGCATAGTCCTGGATATGGTGGGCGACGCCGATCTGACGCTCTACTATGAATACTATTCTATGCAGCATCATCCGGCCCTGATGGAAAAGATATGGAAACTGGCTAATGAGCTGGGATATGGCCATATTTTCATTCCCGAAATCAAAAGCTATGTCTATGATGACCACGTACCCCTAAATGAAATCGGTGGCATTTCCACCATAAATATTATTGACTTTGCCTATCCAAACAAAAACCATAACGTATGGCACACCCACGACGACACGCCGGAATATTGCTCTCCATACAGCCTTGAAGTGGTGGGCAATGTGCTTTTACATTGGCTGAGACAGCAAAAATAGGATGATGATGGAGAAAAAATACCCGGAATATTTGCGCGTAGCCATTCCAGCAAAAGAGGAATATGAGGTCCTGCTGGACATGCTTATGGAGGAGGGATTAGTGCCGGGAATCGAGACCACCGACACGGCTCTCATCGCCTGGATACTCAGAGATGGCAGCGAAGAGCTGATTGCTCGCCTACGGAAAGAACTGCCGCCACAGCATCTGGACATCAGCGTGATACCTGGACAAGACTGGAATCAGCGCTGGAAGGAAAATTTCTCGCCATTGCGGATTGGAAAAAAGTTCTGGGTCGCGCCACCCTGGGATTTGCCAGAGCTGCAAGCCGGCCAGCACTGCATTGTCATCCAGCCGGGACAGGCCTTTGGCACTGGCACCCATGAAAGCACCCAACTTGCATTAGAAATCCTGGAAAAACATTTTCGCGGTGGCAGTCTGTATGACATCGGCTGCGGCAGTGGCATTTTGGCCATTGCAGCGGCTAAACTCGGCGCTTATCCTGTTAACGCTTTTGACTATGATGAGCTCTTTTTGGAAAATATGGCCGAAAACCTGGCCCTCAATCAAATTTCTAATATCGAATATTACGTGGCAGACGCGCTGAAAATGCAGCGAAGCAACGCAGACTGGCTGCTGATAAATATTGAGAAAAGAGTAATTCTACCACTGCTGGACCATTTTGAAAAAATTGGTGAAAATCCAACGAGAATGCTGCTCTCGGGTTTATTGACGACAGATTTACCCCAGGTCAAAAATGCCCTAAAAGAAAAGGGCTTTCAACTTATTGAAAGTAAAGAGAAGGGAGAATGGAGCGCCATTTTAGCGATGAAAAATGAAGATAAATAAAGATTTTAAAATGAAGACTATAGAAATAGCGCCCAAAAATCAGAAAATAACTGAAAAAATGAGATATGGATTATTAGTCTCTTTATTAATGCTCAGCCTGGGTTTCATTGGCTGCGGCCCTACGGCTCCGGAACAGCAGCAGATTGACCCCGAAATTCCACGCCTGGAAGATGGCCAGCTATCGCTGAATTCATTTCTCAGGCAGATGCAGCTACAGGTAAAAGCCTACGACAATGATATTCAAAGCCTCATCGTTAACTGCAGCATCAGCAGTGGCGATACGCTTCTTTTATTGACCTTGAATGATGATGGCCTCAATGGTGATCATATTCCCGGAGACCATGTTTTTGGCGCTTCCACGGCTTGGTTTTTCAGCGATACGACAGAGACGATCCTTGAAATCACCTTTCACGCTACAGATGCCGATTTAAATGAAGCTGAGGCCCTAAGAATAGAGAGCATTATCAGAGCTAATCTGCCGCCCCAAATCCTCAGTATCAGCTCGCCGGATACTATCATTCGTCCGGAGCCAGGGCTTTATGATACTGTTATTGTCGTGGCTGAGCTTTATGACCCCAATGGGCCTGAGGATATCGTTTATGTCGGCTATGAAGTGCAAAGTATTGATAATCCCCAGGAGTGGCGCAGCAGCCCTGCTTGGTATCTCCACGATACTGGCATCGGCGCTGATTCAATAGCAGCCGATCAGCGCTACAGTGCAGGACTGGAAATTGCCTCCACAAACCGCCTGGCACGAAATATTTTTCGCTATCAAGCCAAAGACCGGGCTGGAAATTTCAGTCTTTTTGTCTATGATACTATTGTCATTTATCAAAACCTGCCCCCTGAGATTCTCAGCTTTAAGCTGGAGCAGGAGAGCATCCCCAAACAGGTGGACAATATCACACCGCTGCGAATTTTTATGGAAGCAAAAGATGATAATGGTCCCGATGACATCACGGGGTTCCACTTCTATATTAAGAGTCCGGCAGGTGAATTTAGTTCCATAGCAGATTTTTCAATCTTTAATGACGGCACCAGTGGCGACGCCCACGCTGATGACGATATTTACACTGTAAATCTGCGCCTTCCAGAGGATGCTGACTTCGGTCAATTTTTCATCTATGGTGAAATTCAAGACCGGAGACATAATATAAGCCGCAGCGATACACTCGGCTTTACTCTGGTAAATATCACGCCCTTTTACTCAAATATCAGTTATAACAGCACTGTTAGCCGACCACAAAGCGCGATGCGGGATACAATTTTTATCTCAGTTAGTGATGAAAACGGTCTGGCTGATATCGCCGCCGTCACCTATCGCGAAAAATCTCCCTCCGATGCAGAATTCAGCAGTGAGAGGTCTGTCTTACAGCTCAGCGCAGGAGAATACTATATTCCTCTTGTCTGGGACAGCAGCAGCACTGCCGGCACCTGGTTTTACAGAATATGGGTGCGAGACCGCAGTAATGAATTGGCAATGCGCACCATTTCCATACAGGTGAATCCATGAAAAAAATACTTGTCTTAGTCACCTTTGTGACGATGCTTTATGGTCGAGCTTTTTTGGCAGAATCCTTTCAACTCAGCGGCAACGATGACGATCTCTACCCGGGCATTGGCAGCAATGGAATAAGCGACATCTGGGTTATGAATGACAGCACTATTCTGCTGGCTTCTGGCGCCGGGCTCTCTATCAGCAGAAACAGTGGCGAAAGCTTCTACACCTATTACAGCACCACCGCGGGGATGGCCTATGGCGGTATTTCAGCCATCACGACGCTGGGAAATCATATCTGGATTGCCTCAGCCTTTGACAGCGCCGGCGTTGAAGAGGTTTCCGGCACCGGTGGCGGAATATCCCATTCTCCAGATGGCGGACTCAGTTGGCGCCATTTTCGCCAGCCGATGGACCATCCCGATTCAAATTTTGTCATCGTGAATGGCGATACCGTCCGGGCATTGCCCATCGTTGTCCCCATTGACAATATCACGTATGACCTGGCGGTTACAGTCAATTCTCAAGGTGACACAATTCTTTATGCCGCCAGTTTCGCCGGTGGCGCCCGCCGCAGCACAGACCTGGGAAAAACTTGGAAACGGGTCATTTTGCCACCGGATAATCAGGACGTCCTCAATACCAATTCAATAGGCAATTTCGACTACTCGCCAGTGGATCGTCCAGACCTCAATTTGCGGGGCAATTATAATCACGAAAGTTTCAGTGTCGTAGCAAAAGGCGATTTTGTGGCCATTGGCACTGCCGCCGGCATCAATGTCAGCTATGATGATGGCAAGACCTGGCGAAAATACAATGCCAATAATTCCGGCATCACCGGAAATTTTGTGGTGGCCCTTCATCTTGATTCTTTTGGAAACTTGCTTGCCGGCACTCTTCCCGCTTTAGGCGCCAATGAATACAGGTCCCTGGCCTATAGTTATATTGACAGTATGGGCGTCCTATATTGGCGCAGCGCTTTAGAAAACGTTCGAGTCTATAATGTCAGCTCCTGGCGAAATAACTGGCTGGTAAGCAGCTCAACTGGCGCTTGGCTTTCCGGTGATGGCTGGAGCTGGATAAAATTAGGCTATCCCGTTGACAAAGTCAGCGGCGAGAGACTCTACTCAAATGAAATCTACGCCCTACAGGTTGATTCTGCCGCTTTTCTTTGGGCTGGAACCGGCGATGGCCTGGCAAAAACGGGTGATTGGGGTCTAAGCTGGGAGCTGATCCGACGGGTTAGCGGTTTTGCAGATCGGTCAAAAGCCGTCATCAGCGCCTATCCCAATCCCTTTTCTCCCAGCCGGATGAATCTTTTTGAAGGCGA
>DSDE01000347.1 GCA_011049095.1 Fidelibacterota bacterium | reverse complement strand
GCTGGAGGCGATGCGCAAACGGGTACAGGCGGGCGAGCAGGTGATTTTGCTGCAAAACCGCCGTGGCTTTCATACTGTTTATCATTGCCGGGACTGTGGCAAAAGCTATCAGTGTGATGATTGCTCCGTCTCTATGACCTTTCACAAAAAAGCCGGAGAGCTGCGCTGCCACTATTGCGGAAAATCTGCAGCGCCGCCGCGACAGTGCCCCTATTGTGAAAGCTATAATATTCACGCCCATGGTGTGGGAACCCAGCAGGTGGAGGAGCGGCTGACTTTGGAAATGCCCAATGTGCGCCTGATTCGAATGGATTATGACACCACCAAAACCAAAAATGCCCACGTCCGCATTTTGCAGGCTTTTGAAAATTGCGAATATGATGTTTTACTGGGGACCCAGATGATTGCCAAAGGGCTGGATTTCTCCAATGTGACGCTGGTGGGGGTTATCAATGCCGATGTGGGGCTCTCTCTGCCTGATTTTCGGGCGGGTGAGCGGCTTTTTCAGCTTCTTTATCAGGTGGCGGGACGAGCAGGTCGCGGCGAAAAAGCGGGACAAGTGATTATCCAGAGCTATACAGCCGACCATCCCCTCATTTTGATGGCAGCTCAGCAGCGGCTTCGGGAATATTACAATCTCGAGCTGGCGGCCCGCAGCAATCTGCAATATGCCCCTTTCTCCAGAATGGCTATGCTGCGTATCAGCAGCAAAGATGAAGCCCAAGCCCAGGAGGCTGCCGAAGAAATTGGCCGTCGTCTCAGATCCGCCGTCACCCCTTTTATTATTCTTGGTCCGGCACAGGCAGCCGTCTATAAAATCCAAAATCACTACCGCTGGCAAATCTTGCTGAAAGCTCCTAGAAATAATATCGCTGCTGTGGAAAAGATGCGCTCTGTACTGAAAATGTTGATTACTGATAAAAAGGCCATTTCGGCAAGTGTACAGCTCACCATCACCATTGACCCCTACAGCACGCTCTAATGATCTGCTTCCTGGTAAATTTGCTGAAAATGCCCCTAATTAGCTTCTTTTTACTGCTTTTCATTGGAAATAATGGACTTTCAGCAAAAAACTTCTCGATTCTCTATGAAGAAGCTGACAGCCGTACAGCTAAAAAAATTGAGAAAGTGACTATTGAGACGCTGGCGCAGCTTCAGGCGGACTTTGGGCTCATTCCAGACAGCTTTACTATTATCTTAGCAGCAGACAAAGCAAAATTTGATGCCCGGCTCAGCAAGGATTTTCCCTATTGGGGCATAGCTGCCGCCAAATATGCTGAGCACGAGGTCATTTTGCAAAGTCTGCGCATCAATCGTCAGTCGCTGCGGGAATTTGATGCCACACTGCGCCACGAGCTGGCCCACATCGCCTTAGAACCCTTAATTCGGGATATTTGGTTTCCCCGCTGGCTTAATGAAGGCCTGGCTCAGTATATTGCCGGTCAATACACCCTGCGTCACCGCATCGCTATCAGCCAGCGGGCTCTCTCAGGCCAGTTTATTCCCCTCAATAAAATTGACGACGTCTTGAAATTTGATCAGGTGCAGGCAAATCTGGCTTATGCCCAGAGCATCTCCGCTGTAAACTGGCTCATTGAAGAGTTTGGCGTCCAGCCTTTTCGCATCTTTTTAGAAAATCTGCCCATTTATCAAGACAGCGATTCGGCTTTTGAAGCAAGCTACGAGTTTTCGCTGGAGCTATTTGAAATTAGTTGGGCACGCTGGGCAAAAAAACATTATCGTCCCTATTTTCTTTTAGAATTGCCAAATTTGCTCTGGCTGCTCATGCCTCTTTTGGTACTCGCAGGCTGGCTGCGCTTGAAATATCGAAATCGCCGGACAGTGGACCGCTGGGAGTTGGAAGAGCATTTACGCCGCCTGCCGCCGAAAGACCCGTTCCAAATCAACTAAAATCAACTTATATTAATGCAATGAGAAAGCAAAGTGATCAAGCAGAGCACAAAGCGACAGGCAAGCTTTGCCAGCGCTTCCCGAAATTATATCAAAAATCACCTGGCAGGATACCAATAAAAATCCATGTTCTTTTAGTGCTTATTTTTGCAGCCATCTTGACAGCCGAACCTATCAAGCAAGTGGAAAATTTCGGATATGCCAGCTATTGGGGTCTGGGTCAAGGCGGTAGCAGTCTGGAATATTCGCCTCACACGATCTGGCAAAATCCGGCAGCTGGAATGCACGACACGCTGCAAATCAGCGCCGACCTAAGCCAAATGCCGGCTGAGATCAACATCTCTACCCTAAGCGCCCGCTGGCGACCTAACAAAAAGCAGGTTTTCAGCGCTTCTGTCAATTATGAAAACTATGGCAGCTTCCCAGGCCGGGACGCAGATGGGCGGGAAACAGGAAGCTTCACAGCGGGACAAACACAGCTTTTAGCTGCTTACACATTGATAATTTCATCACGGTTTCAGCTTGGCGCCGCTGTTATTCACCAAAAAAACTTCATAGACGCCAGCAGCCTTACCCGCTGGCTGACCCTCTATGGCGCGAGGCTAAGCCTTCTCAATGATAAAGCCACTGCCAGTATAGCTGTTCGCAGCTTTCCACAGGAGGATTTAGCCCCCATTCTGCAGATTGGCATCAGCAATAAGCTGGAGTATCTGCCGGTAGAGCTTTGCCTAGACTACCGTCATTACGGCGAATGGGATTACCGAAACAGCTCCATCAGCGCACTGATTTCCATCAGGCCAGAACTCACTGCGATGGCTGGATTTAATTTTCAGCGCTTCAACTTTCAGACCCAGGTATTGGCGACTGATTTTATTGGCGGTATCAGCGGCGGAATTCATTATGCCTGGCGTAACTATGGTATCCAAACGGCTTTCTATACCTTTGGCGGGATGGGGCTAAGCTCATCCCTGGGTTTTAGCTGGCATTACTGATTTTTCCCAATGAGAAAAATGCACAAAAGTAAAAATTCAGAAATGGAGCATTCGCCGGCAGATGAGATGCAATAAAAGATATCTCAGGAGATCAAAATGAAAATAGAGAAAATACTTCCAAGGGCACAAGAGACGATTTTACTCTTTGTGTGGCTGTTTGCACTGGGAATCAGCGGCTGTGACCCACAAGGGACAAACATTCAAAATGTGAGTTTTCGAAATGGCATTCAGCCGATATTTGACCGCAGTTGTGTGGAATGCCACAATCAAGCCCTCGCCAATGGCGGCATTCAAGTTCAGGATTATCAAAATCTTATGAGCTCTATCTCTATGAACACAGGCAATCCGATTATTGTTGCGGGAGATGCTTATCAAAGCATTTTATACGATGTGATCAGCACCGATGATTTCAATCGCCGTATGCCGCGCAACAGGCCGCCTTTAGCGCAGGAATCTATTGATACCATAGGGGTATGGATCAACGAGGGCGCCTTAGACAACTGATTTTTACGCCATATGAAGCGGAACTTTTCTATTCAATACGGTTTAATAGGCCAATGAACAAGAAAAGGAGGCATAAATGAAAATCAGCCGTAATATCATTATCTTTGTGCTAAGCTTCAGCGCTTTGGCAATGGGCTCGACCCTAAGAAGCCTCAGTGAAGAGTTTACAAAAATTGCCGAAATCGTTTCACCTGCCGTTGTAACCATCACCGCTGAGAAAGTAAGCAAAAGTCGTTCAATGCTGCCGGGCTGGGATGAAGAGCTCTTTCGCTTTCACCCTTTTTTCTCACCGGACAGAGAAATTCGGCAGCAGGTTTTGGGAAGCGGGGTGATTGTAGATAAAGGCATCATCATCACCAATAATCATGTGGTAGAAAACGCAGAAAACATACGCATCCATTTGATGGACCGCAGAGAGCTGAAAGCAGAAATCGTGGGGCGGGACCCCAAGAGCGACATTGCTGTTTTGAGAGTAAAAGAGAAAGATTTGCAAATGATAAAAATGGCCAATTCTGACAAGCTGAGAGTCGGGGAATGGGTTTTAGCCATCGGCAGCCCCTTCAGCGGTAATCTGAATCACACCGTCACCCATGGCATTGTCAGCGCTTTAGGCCGCAGTAATGTCCGCTTAAATGAGTATGAAAACTTTATACAAACCGATGCGGCAATCAATCCAGGAAATTCAGGCGGCGCCCTGGTCAATCTTGATGGCGAGCTTGTGGGTATCAATTCAGCCATCGCCACCCGCAGCGGCGGCTCCCAGGGCGTGGGCTTTGCTATTCCGGTAAATCTGGCCAAAAGAGTGATGGAAGACCTGCTGACAGACGGCAGAGTCATTCGGGCCTGGCTTGGGGTTGCCATTCAAGAGCTTGACTATGATCTGGCCAAGTCAATGGGGCTAAAAAATGTGGCCGGCGCCCTAGTGGGCAATGTGGTGGACAAATCACCGGCTGATAAGGCGGGAATTAAAATTCAGGATGTCATCACCGCTGTGGACCGACAGGAGATAAAAACCGCTTCCGAACTGAGAATTTTAATATCTTCCCGCCGGCCGGGAGAAAAAGTTAATCTGGAACTCTGGCGAAATGGCAAAGCAAGAAACTTGACAGTGACACTGGAGGAACTGCCGGGAGACGAGAAACTTGCAGAGAGCGGCAGCGTCCAAAGCAGCTCCCCCGGAATCAGGGTTGAAAATAACAGCAGAGAGCTGGCTGACCGTTTTCGCCTGAAAAGCAGCGACGGTGTCATCATAACTTTTGTTGAGCCAAATAGTGAAGCTGATCGCAAAGGACTCCGCCCAGGAGACAAAATCCTCCGCATCGGAAACAGCGAAATTGCCTCTCTGAAAGACTACAATAAAGAGATAAAAGAACTTAAAAGCGGCGATACCGTCATGTTTCTCATTGACCGCAAGGGAAATAATCAGTTTTTTGCCTTGACAATCGAATAATCTCAAAAAAAAAATAGCTAAAAAGGCAGGGGCAATCTCTGCCTTTTTTCTTTGTTATAAATATAGAAACCTGTATCTTTTAAATGAAGAATGGGAAAGACAACACCAGCCTATCCGCTGGACATATCAGGAAAAGATGCCGTGAGAGAAATTCTCAGGGGGGTACCCGCTCTCATAAAGCTTATCTGGCGAATTATTACTGACAAAAACACAGCATTGCCGGTAAAAATCTGGCTTGGCGGCGCCGCGCTTTACCTGATTTCTCCTTTCAACTTTAAACCCGCCAAAGGCTTACCCCTTCCATTTCGATTCCTAAACCGCGCCGATGACCTCATTCTCATCTTATTCGCTGTTTTGAAAATGTTTGAAAAAACACCCTTTGAGCTTTTAGAAAAACACTGGTCTCATTCAATGCCACTCAGTATGTGGCGAGACCTGGTTTTTAAGATTTACACCGATATGAAACAATTTCGTTAATTAAAGAGGAGCGCCTGTGTGTAAAACGTACACCGAACTTGTAATTGAGGGTCCCTTTCTTCTGGTAAAAGGATTCCTCCTTGGCTTTGCCGGCTCTCGTGATGAAACCGTTTCCTGGTTTTTTCATCGCAATGCCGGCATCAAAAGGGTCACTTTCAGAGAATTAATTAAAGAGTGGTTTGAGTTTGAAAATCTTGTTCACCTCTGTATTGAGAATACAGCCAAAGAAGCGCTTCTCAAGCAGATTAAGGCCACAGAAGCGGAGAGCGGCCTGAAAGTTATCTCAGAAAAACTGATAAAAAGCGGCCGTTTTTATTTCAGCTTTACTATTCACAATAAAGAGCTTGGACAGAGAGCAAAAGAGATTCTCCATAATCTGCCAGAGGGCGTTGAGCTTCAAGATTTCACTGAAATGGAAGAGACTGACGAGAAGGCAAAGGGAATAGAACTCTATTCTCCGGCCTATGAATATACCTATGAGGGCAAAGGCTTGATGCATGGCGCTTTTCATGATGTCAGCAAAATGTATCTGAGTGTGAAACGCTCTGAATTTGCCCAGCTTGTAGAGCTTAAACCATTAGAACTTGAATTTAATTAAAATGCAAGGAATGATTGATTCCATCACTCAACGGCTACATCAGCGGGTATCTGGCATTTTAATGCATCCATCCAGCTTCCCGGGGCTCTGGAATATGGGCGATCTGGGAAGCGGCGCTTACAGTTTTATCGATTTTCTGGCGAAGTGCGAACAAAAACTTTGGCAGGTTTTACCATTGGTCATTCCCGACTCATTTGGCAGTCCCTATGCCAGTGTATCAGCATTTGCTGGCAATGGCCGCTTAATCAGCCCTGAAAAAATGCTCAGCGATGGCTTGGTCACGGCTGCAGATATCGCGATGGCCCAAGACGCCGTGCAAGAAGGCCCGCATAGGAAAAAGCACCTTTTAAAACTGGCTTTGGACAAGTGCAGCCCTAACACTGAGAGGGATTTTCAAAAATTTCAGAAAAAAAACAGCATCTGGCTTCGGCCCTATGCCGTATTTCTTGTGCTGGAAGAGAAGTTTGGCGCTCCCTGGACAAGCTGGCCCAAAAAATTTCGGTCATGCAGCCAGGAACTCCTGGAAAAAGAAGCTTTAGCGCATCAAAACAAAATTCGGCTTCTGGAATGGGAGCAATATATTTTTCACAGCCAGTGGCAAGCGCTGCGCCAGTATGCCCATCAGCATGATATTGCTATCATCGGCGACATTCCAATATTTGTCAGCCATCACTCGGTAGATGTCTGGCAAAATCAGTCACAATTCAAGCTGAATGCCGCCGGCAAGCCTAAAGTGGTGGCCGGTGTGCCCCCGGATATGTTCAGCAAAACAGGGCAGCGCTGGGGCAATCCCCACTACAACTGGAAAAAAATGGAAGAAAACGGCTTCTCCTGGTGGGTACGACGTTTTGCTCACCTTCTGGAGCTGGTTGATTTTATTCGCTTAGACCATTTTCGCGGCTTTGAGGCAGCCTGGGAGGTTCCGGCAAGGGAAAAGACGGCCATCAATGGGAAATGGGTTTCCGGGCCGGGTGAGAAACTTTTTGATCGCATTGAAGCTGAGCTAGGAACTTTGCCAATTATTGCCGAAGACCTGGGCCTCATCACACCGGAAGTAAATGCTCTGAAAGATAAATATGGTTTACCTGGTATGAAAATTCTTCAGTTTGCCTTTAATAGTGATGATCAGAATGATTTTCTACCGCATAATTTTGAAAATGAACGGTGCATCATTTATACCGGCACCCATGACAATAACACCACTCTGGGCTGGTATCATAATGCCAGCCAATTGGAATTAGATAACCTCTCCCGCTATCTCTGGGTTGAAAATGACAGAGAAATGGTATGGGACTTCATCAAAATGGCTATGGAGAGCATTGCCATCTGGTCGCTGATTCCGATGCAGGATATACTGGAACTGGATGAAAAAGCCAGAATGAATTTTCCTGGAACTTCTGCAAACAATTGGGAATGGCAGATGAAAGAGGTGAAAGTTGAACCGGGCATCGCTGATCGTCTAAGACAATTAACAAAAAAAACAGGGCGCTGCCTAGAAATCAAAGAAAGAGACAAGGAGGAAAGATGAACGAAAAACTAAGCCTGATACTGATGCTTGTTTTGGCGCTGAGCGCTTCAGCGCTATCAGAAGATCACTCGGCAATAATAGAGGGGCCCTTTGATACGCCGCAGGAAGTGACTGAAAGCTGTCTTATGTGCCACGAAGATGCGGGAGAAGCCTTCTTGCATTCGGTACACTGGACCTGGCTGGGAAAAGAATCGGAAGTGCCTGGATATCCGGGAAAAGTCCGCCTCGGCAAAAAAAATGTGCTCAATAACTTCTGCATCGGCCTGGAAAGCAATTGGCCCCGCTGCACAAGCTGCCATGCCGGATATGGCTGGGAAGATGACAGCTTTGACTTTGAAGATATGAGCAATATAGATTGTCTGGTCTGCCATGACAATAGCGGCACCTATAAGAAAGACCCTTCCGGCGCCGGCTACCCTGCAGAAGGCGTTGATTTAGAAAAAGTCGCCCAGAGCGTCGGCCCCACCACCAGAGAGAGCTGCGGAAGCTGCCACTATTTTGGCGGCGGCGGCAATAACGTCAAGCACGGTGATCTCGATGTCGCCCTGAACAATGCTCCTCACAGCCTGGACGTTCACATGAGCCCGGAAGGACAAGATTTCACTTGCACCGCCTGTCATACGGCAGAAAACCACAATATCCCAGGGAATGCCCTGTCTGTCTCCGTCCAGAGTGATGGTCTTGTTACTTGCGAAAATTGCCACACCGATGAGCCACATAACAGCCGGACATTGAATACACACGGAAAAACTGTCGCCTGTCAGAGCTGCCATATTCCCGAATATGCCCGTGCCAATCCCACGAAACTTAGCTGGGATTGGAGCACAGCAGGCCAGGATCTTCCCAACAAGAAAGACAAATACGGTATGCCCACATATACAAAGATGAAAGGCACATTTGTCTGGGGAAAAGACATAAAACCGGAATATGCCTGGTACAACGGAAGCTCTGATCATATGATTTTAGGCGAGAAAATTGATTTGGATGGCGTCACCAGCATCAGCAAGCCTCTGGGCACTAAAGATGATAATAAAGCAAAAATCTATCCCTTCAAAATACATCGGGGCAAGCAGGCAGCCGACAAAATTTATGCGTATCTCCTGCCGACACATCTTTATAATGGCTACTGGAAGCATTTTGACTGGAATGAAGCCCTGAGACATGGC